>NZ_JAAGPP010000227.1:0-10196 GCF_017104975.1 Burkholderia sp. Ac-20344 | reverse complement strand
AGCAGGTAACCCGTACCGATCTGCACCGCCCGGGCACCGAGCGCGAACGCCGCCGCGATGCCGCGGCCGTCGGCGATCGCGCCGGCCGCGATCACCGGCGCGCGCACCGCGTCGACGATCTGCGGCAGCAACGCGAACAGGCCCGGTTGCGCATGGATGTCGTCGGTCAGGAACATCCCGCGATGGCCGCCGGCCTCCGCGCCCTGCGCGACGATCGCGTCGACACCGCGCGCATCGAGCCAGCGCGCTTCCTCGACGGTCGTCGCGGACGACACGACCCGCGCGCCCGTGCGCCGCACGCGCTCGAGCAGCGTGTCGTCCGGCAACCCGAAATGGAAGCTCACGACAGCGGGCCGCAATTCCTCGACGACCGCGCACGTCGCATCGTCGAACGGTGCGCGGCCGGGGCCGCCCTTCACGTCGGCCGGATCGAGCCCGGCTTCCGCGTAGTAGCCGGCGAGCGCCGCGCGCCAGCGCGCGTCGACCTCGGCGTCGGGCGCCGGCGGCATATGGCAGAAGAAGTTCACGTTGAACGGTGCGCGCGTGCGCGCCCGGATCGCCGCGATCTCGTCGCGCAGTTGCTGCGGGGCGAGTGCCGCGCATGCGAGCGAGCCGAGCCCGCCGGCTTCGCACACCGCGATCGCGAGCGGGCTCAGCGAACCGACCATCGGGGCCTGAATCAGCGGCAAACGGGAAGGCAGCGTCGTCATCGGAATCGTCCTTGGGGAAGAAGCGGCGGGTGCGCGCGCCGGCGGCGCGCATTTAATGCGCTCGATATTAACCGACAAACTCAAACCTCGATTGCGACGCGATTTACATCACGAATTGATTTAACCGGTTCGGCAAAACGATTATTCACGGAAGCTTCAGCAGCGCGCTCTCTCCCGCCAGGATCGAGACCGGCAAAAACACCCTCCAGGCTTGCCGCACGGGCCACCCCAACCCGAATTCAAGCACCGATTCACCGGTTTCAATGACATTCATCAATATTCAAGCCATTAAATACCGGCGTTTACCCTTATTCAAAACCCTCAAGGCGATAACATGAAAACGTTAAATAAAACGACGATTCATGCCGAAATCGTCGACCGGCGCCACGCGGCGCCACCTCAATCGCAACACGTCTTCTCAAGGAGCGTCGCATGTCCGATGCCAGCTCGTCCTCCTCCCGCGCCGCCGCCACGCCGGCCGCGGCTTCCGCGCCGAAAATCGGCGTCATTCCCGCCACGCTGATGGTCGCGGGCAACATGATGGGCTCCGGCGTCTTCATGCTGCCCGCGAACCTCGCCGCCACCGGCGGCATCGCGATCTTCGGCTGGCTGATCACCGTCGTCGGCGCCGTATCGCTCGCGCTCGTGTTCGCGAAGCTCGCCGCAATCGACCCGGCTGCCGGCGGCCCGTACGCGTATGCGCGCAAATCGTTCGGCCCGTACATGGGCTACCAGACCAACCTGATCTACTGGCTCGCGAACGTGCTCGGCAACGTCGGCCTCGCGGTCGCCGGCCTCGGCTACCTCACGCATTTCTTCCCGGTACTGAAGGACCCGCTCGTGTTCGCGCTCGCGCAGATCTTCGTGATCTGGCTGTTCACGTACGCGAACATCCTCGGGCCGAACGTCGTCGGCCGCCTGCAGTCGGTCACGACGATCTTCGCACTCGTGCCGATCCTCGGGATGGCCGTGTTCGGCTGGTTCTGGTTCAGCAAGGACGTGTATTTCGCCGGCTGGAACGTGTCGGGCACCAACAGCTTCAGCGCGATCGGCGCGACGCTGAACTTCACGCTGTGGGCGTTCATCGGCGTCGAGAGTGCGTCGGTATCGGCCGGCGTCGTCGAGAACCCGTCGCGCAACGTGCCGATCGCGACCGTCGGCGGCGTCGTGCTCGCGGCCGTCTGCTACGTGCTCAGCTCGACCGTGATCATGGGGATGATCCCGAACAAGGCGCTGCTCGCATCGAGCGCGCCGTTCGCGGATGCCGCGCGCCTCGCGCTCGGCAATACGGCCGCGAACGCGGTCGCGCTGTGCGCGGCGCTCGGCTGCCTCGGCTCGCTCGCAGGCTGGACGCTGCTGGTCGGCCAGACCGCGAAGGCGGCCGCCGACGACGGCCTGTTCGCCGGCGTGTTCGCACGCGTGAACTCGAAGAACGTGCCGTCGGCCGGCCTCGCGATCGTCGCGCTGATCATGACGGTGCAGGTGCTCGCGACGATGTCGCCGAGCGCCAGCGAGCAATTCGGCAAGATCGCGTCGATCGCCGTGATCATGACGCTGCTGCCGTACATCTACTCGTGCATCGCGATCAAGGTGCTCGGCTACGGCAAGATGCCGTCGCACCAGTTCACGTTCTACACGATCGTCGGCCTGATCGGCGCTGTCTACGCGCTGTGGGCGATGGTCGGCTCCGACGGCCAGCAGACGCGCTGGTCGCTGATCTTCGTCGTCGCAACGATCGTCTTCTACGAGCTGTCGATCAACCGCCAGCGCGAGATCGAGGAAACCCATATCCATCCGGGCGGCCGCTCGCCGCGCTGGGTGCGCTATCTCGCGCTCGGCGTGACCATCGCCGCGCTCGCCGCCACCTTCTGGATCTCCGTGGGCCGTCACCAGGCCGACACCCTTCACGCGCGCTCGCCGGCCGTTGCCGCGGGCGTCCAGGCAACCCAGCAAACGGGGGATTAATTCATGACCGCTTCCTTGACCCAACCGGCCTTCCGCCGCCTCGGCATGAAGGCGCTGCTCGTGCAGCACGACATCGATGAACGCACGGCCACCGGGCGCGCCGCGACGGCGCTTGCCGAAGAGCTGCGCACGCGGCTCGTCGACGTCGTGATCGCGACGTCCGCCGAGGATGCCTGCGCGGTGGTCGCCGCCGATCCGGCGATCCAGTGCCTGCTGCTCAACTGGGAACTCGGCAACGATGCCGGCCACGCGCCCGCGCAGGCCGTGCTCGACGCGATGCGCGCGCGCAACGCGACCCTCCCCGTGTTCCTGCTCGCGAGCCGCGCGAGCGCATCCGCGATTCCCGTCGACGCGATGCGCAAGGCCGACGACTTCATCTGGATGCTGGAGGACACCACCGCGTTCATCGGCGGCCGGATCGTCGCCGCGATCGAGCGCTACCGCGAAACCGTGCTGCCGCCGATGTTCCGCGCGCTCGCGCAATTCTCGCGCGTGTACGAATACTCATGGCATACGCCCGGCCACACGGGCGGCACCGCGTTCCTGAAATCGCCGGTCGGCCGCGCGTACTTCGAATTCTTCGGTGAGGCGCTGTTCCGCTCGGACCTGTCGATCTCGGTCGGCGAACTCGGCTCGCTGCTCGACCATTCGGGCCCGATCGGCGAAAGCGAACGTTATGCGGCGCGCGTGTTCGGCGCGCACCGCACGTATCACGTGACGAACGGCTCGTCGATGTCGAACCGCGTGATCCTGATGGCGAGCGTCACGCGCAACCAGGTCGCGCTGTGCGACCGCAACTGCCACAAGTCGGCCGAGCACGCGATGACGATGTCCGGCGCGATTCCGACCTACCTGGTTCCATCGCGCAACCACTACGGGATCATCGGCCCGATCATGCCCGAGCGTCTGACGGCCGCCGCCGTGCGGCTCGCGATCGACGCGAACCCGCTCGTGCGCGGCCGCGACGGCATCGACCCGACGCCCGTGCATGCGCTGATCACGAACTCGACGTACGACGGCCTCTGCTACAACGTCGCGCGCGTCGAGGCACTGCTCGGCCAGAGCGTCGATCGATTGCATTTCGACGAGGCGTGGTACGGCTACGCGCGCTTCAACCCGATCTACCGCGACCGTCACGCGATGCACGGCGATCCCGCGCAACACGACGCGAGCAAGCCGACCGTATTCGCGACGCAATCGACGCACAAGCTGCTCGCCGCGCTGTCGCAGGCCTCGTTCATCCACGTCCGCGACGGCCGCAACCCGATCGAGCACGCACGCTTCAACGAGGCGTACATGATGCACGCGTCGACGTCGCCGAACTACGCGATCATCGCGTCGAACGACGTGAGCGCCGCGATGATGGACGGCCCCGGCGGCGAGGCGCTGACGACCGACGCGATCCGCGAGGCCGTCGCGTTCCGCCAGATGCTTGCGCGCCTGCACACGGAATGCGCGGAGAACAACGACTGGTTCTTCAACGGCTGGCAGCCCGATAGCGTCGTCGATCGCAAGACGGGCCGCCGCGTGCGCTTCCACGAAGCGGACGAGACGCTGCTCGCCACCGACCCGTCGTGCTGGGTGCTGCATCCGGGCGACACCTGGCACGGCTTCGGCGAGATCGAGGACGACTACTGCATGCTCGACCCGATCAAGGTGTCGATCGTCACGCCGGGCGTCGCATCGCACGGCGGGCTGATGCCGGTCGGCATTCCGGCGTCGGTCGTCACCGCGTATCTCGACCGGCACGGGATCGTCGTCGAGAAGACGACCGACTTCACGATCCTGTTCCTGTTCTCGCTCGGCGTGACGAAAGGCAAGTGGGGCACGCTCGTCAACACGCTGCTCGACTTCAAGCGCGACTACGATGCGAACGCGCCGCTCGAACAGGTGCTGCCCGAACTCGTCGCGCGCTATCCGGAACGCTACGGCAAGCTCGGGCTGCGCGACCTGTGCGACCTGATGTTCGGCGCGATGAGCGACCTGAAGACGACGGAGATGATGTCGCGCGGCTTCTCGACGCTGCCGAAGCCGGATTACAGCCCGGCCGAGGCATTCGAGCATCTCGTGCACAACGACATCGAGATGCTGGAGCTCGCGGAGATGGAAGGCCGCACCGTCGCGACGGGGGTCGTGCCCTATCCGCCCGGCATTCCGCTGCTGATGCCCGGCGAGAACGCGGGGCCGGCCGACGGCCCGCTGCTCGGCTACCTGAAGGCGCTCGAGCAGTACGACCTGCGCTTCCCGGGCTTCACGCACGACACGCACGGTGTCGAAGTCGAGGATGGGGTGTACCGGATCGCGTGCTTGACATCCTTCCCCGCCTGAAGACGGGGGATTCCTACCGCGCCTGAAACGATGATGCTTGTCTCAGATCACCTCGGCGGGTTCCTGCTTCACGGAGCGGCACGACTGCACCGGCTCTCCACAGGCTGCAACGCGGTGTCCCCGCGCCAGAATGTTGAGAGCACCGACGACATCGGCGTTCTTCTCGTAACTGCATTCGACACAGGCGAATTTTTCCTGCGTGGTCCGGTTATCCGCACTCACGTATCCACAAGCCGGACACGTCCGGCTTGTATTCGCGGGCGGAACCGCCACGAGCCAGCCGCCATTCCAAGCCAGCTTGTATTCCAACTGCCGCCTGAACTCGAACCACCCTTGGTCGAGGATGGCCTTATTCAGACCGGACTTGGCCCGAACGTTCTTGCCGGGCGCATCGGTGCTGCCTGCCGCCGACCTGGACATATTCCGAACCTGCAAGTCCTCGATACACACCATCGCGTGGTTTTTGCTGATCGTGGTCGTGGCCTTGTGCAGGTAGTCGCGGCGAGCATTGCCAATGCGCGTATGGATGCGCTGGACTCTGGCCTTGGCTTTTTTCCAGTTATTGCTGAACTTGACCTTGCGGCTCATCGCACGTTGGCATCGGCGCAGACGAGCCTCATGTTTCTTGAAACTGTTGAGCGGTGCGAAAAATGTGCCGTCGCTCATCGTGGCGAAGCGGGCGATGCCCACATCGATGCCGATCACGCTGGTGGCATGGGGCACCGGCTGCTCGACCTCGCGCTTGGTCTGGATCGAGACACACCACTTGCCCGAGTTGAAGCTGACCGTTGCGTTGCGCAGTTCGCCCAGCACGGGACGCGACAGCCTCAGCCGCATCCAGCCCAGCTTGGGCAGGAAAATGCGCCCATTGGGCTGGTCGAGCTTGAATTGCTTGGGGTCCGGGTAGCGGAAACTGTCGCGCTGGCCGCGCTTCTTGAACTTCGGAAACGCCGCTCGCTTGGCGAAGAAGTTCTTGTAGGCCCGCTCCATGTCCTTGAGGGCATGTTGCAATGGATGGATGGGGGCATCCTTGAGCCATGGCGTTTCGCCTCCGTTACGCCACTCCGTCAGATGCTTGGCCATTGCTACGTAGCCAATGAACTTGCCGCCCGCCTCGTAGTTCTCCTTCTGCAACGCCAGTGCCTTGTTGTAGACGAACCGGCACGATCCGGCGAAGCGGCGCATATCGCGCTGCTGCTCGCCGTTCGGCATCAGTTCGAACTTGAAGGCCTGGAGTCGTCGCATTGGACGATTGTATGTCTGGCCCACAAGCGAGAGTCAAGCCATTCGACGCGGTCGCTATTACGTCTTTCTGATGCATGTGCACTTGGTCGTCGTGACCGAATACCGGTGCGACGAGTTCATCATGGAAATCCTTGACGACATGTGTCGCATCTTTGCATGTGTGTACCGCGACTTCGAAGCCGAACGGGCGGAGTTCGACGACGAGGGCGATCACGTGCACCTGCTGGCGGACTATCCGCCCAAGATTGCCAGTGAACGGATTCAGGGGCATCTCAAGTCGCATGATCCGACAGAAGTGCTACTCCAGCATTCGTAAAAAGTTGTGGAGCGATGCGCTGTGGCCTCCGTCTTACTTTGCCGGAAGTTGCGGGCGGGGCGCCTATCAAAGTCGTTCGCAAATACATCGACCCACTAGGTGCCAGAAAGGACGCCTACGGCGTCCGCGCTATCCTTCCCCGCCCTGAAGGACTGGGTTTGACGCGCATTCAGATCCAGCAGAAGGCGCGCGACACCAACACGCGCTGAGTGCGCGATGCAGCCGGCCACTCAGGCGGCCGGCTGCGCCTTCAACTGGCCGACCCACTCGGCGAGCTTCGCTTCGCCCTCTTCGTCGAGCTTGCCGTGGAGTTCCCCATACCACGACGCAATTGCATCGATCGGCTGCGTGGCCTTCAGGATCTCGAGGCTCTTCTCCAGGAACGACGAGAAGAACGGAATGCCGCGCATGTAGAGGAAAGTCGAATCGGTGATGTGCATGTGGGCATAGACGTCGCGCATCCACGCGAGATGCGGCAGCGCCTCGCGCAGACGGCCGCTCTGCATCAGCGCGGAAATGAAGTTCACGCGCGCGGCGGCGTCGGACTGCTCGTGCGTGTCGTGATTGACCTGGGCGGCCTTCTGCAGCCACGCTTCGCCGCGCTCCACTTCGCCGCACATCACCGAGGTCGTCGCAAGCTGCAGCGCGTTGTGCGCGCTCGGCTCCTGCTCGAACAGCTTGAGCCAGTACGGGAAGGCTTCCGCGTAGCGCTCCATCTCCGAGTACGCGAGCGCGCACAGGCGTGCCGCATCGGCCAGCCGCTCCGCGTGCGGCATGGCGCCCTCGATCGCCTTCTTGTACCGGCCCACCTGGAACGCGGCCAGCGCGGTGGCGAGTTCGGGGGCCAAGTCGGGCTCGCGCGACTCGCCCTGTTCGTCCGCTTCTGCGGCGTCGTGCGTCGACGGCGCAGGCGACGACGCTTCATCGCGCGGTTTCTTTCCGAACAGCTTTCCCAGCAGGCCCATGGTGGTTGTCCTTGTCGTTTTCGTTGTGCCGCGTGAACGGCGCAAGCCGGCCACCGCGCGGCCGGCTTCTCTCAGTGATGCGCGATCTTACGCCACGGCAGTGTCACCCGAGGAAAACGTCGACAGGAATCGGCGCTGCGCTCAAGCGTCCCGCGCGCTTTCGCCGCGACTCATCCCGCGCCGGTACGCGGCCGGGCTCGTCGCCGCGACGCGCCGGAAATGCCGGCGCAGCGATTCCTCGGAACCGAACCCCGCACGCACCGCAACCTGCGCGAGCGACAGCGCCGGATGCGCTTCGAGCATGTCCTTCGCGACGTTCACGCGTTCGCGGATCAGCCACGCGAGCGGCGACATCCCCGTCGCGTCCGCGAACTGACGCTGCAGCGTGCGCGTGCTCATCGCAGCCTGCGCGGCAAGCGACGCGAGCGTGTGCGGCTCGGCCGCGTGCGCGCGCATCCAGTCGATCAGCTTCGCGAGCCGGTCGGTGCCGCCCGGTGCGACCGGGCGCGGCACGAACTGCGCCTGCCCGCCGTCGCGATGCGGCGGCAGCACGAGGCGCTGCGCGACGCGGTTCGCGATCGCGCCGCCGTAATCGCGGCGCACGAGATGCAGCAGCATGTCGAGCCCCGCCGCCGACCCGGCCGACGTGACGACCTGCCCTTCGTCGACGTAAAGCGCATCCGGATTCACGCGCAGCGCCGGATAGCGCGCCTGCAGTTTCTCCGCATAGCGCCAGTGGGTCGTCACCGTGAGGCCGTCGAGCACGCCGGCCGCCGCCAGCACGAATACGCCCGAACAGATCGAGCAGAGCCGCGCGCCGCGGCGATGCGCAGCCCGCAGTTTCTTCAGCAACGGCTCCGGCGGCAGTTCGTCCGGATCGCGCCAGCCGGGAATCACGATGGTATCGGCGCGATCGAGCGTCGCGAGCCGGTAGGGCGCGGCGACCGTGATGCCGCCCGCCGCGCGCACGGGCCCCGGCTCGCTCGCGCAGACCGCGAAGCGATACCAGTCGACCCCGAGCTCGGGGCGTTCGAGGGCGAACAGTTCAACCACGCAGCCGAATTCGAACGTGCAGAGGCGATCGTAGGCGAGCGCGACGACGAGATGATTGTGCATGGCGCGATGTTACCGGAACTTGTCGATCGCGCCACTGCCGCGAAACGCGCCGAACCGCGATACTGCCCCTCATTCCAACGCGTTCTGCGCCCCCTTCAGGAGCACCTGCTCATGTCCTGCGTCACCGACGTGCCCGCCGCCGACAGCCCCACCGCCCTCGCACATTTCGAGGCGTCGCTGCGATTCGAGACCGATTGCTGGGACGTGCACGATGCGCTCGCGTCGAGTGCACCGGATTTCGTGCTGCTCGACGTGCGCGGCCCCGACCTGTTCGCCGCCGGCCACGTGCCCGGCGCGCGCAACCTGCCGCACCGCAAGATCATCGAGAGCAAGCTCGCCGGCTATCCGGCCGGCACGCTGTTCGTCGTCTACTGCGCGGGCCCGCACTGCAACGGCGCCGCGCGCGCAGCGATCCGGCTCGCGCGCCTCGGCCGGCCGGTCAAGCTGATGATCGGCGGCGTGACGGGCTGGCTCGACGAAGGTTTCGCGCTGCGCAACGAAGTGCAGCCGGCGGACGCCGAAGCCGGCTGATCGTCATTAAAAACGCAACAATCAATTGCCAACGCACGGCCTGCACGCGAACGGAAAAAGCGCGACAATCAGTCCCATTGCAGTTCGGATGGAGCAGCAACATGCAGAACGCAGTCCTGATTCAAGTGGCCGGTTCGGTGGCCGCGGTCGCGATCTATTTTCTGCCGGCGGTCATTGCCGACCGGCGTGGCCGGCACGACAAGCTGACGGTCGCGATGTTCAACGCACTGTTCGGGTGGACCGGCATCGGCTGGCTGATGACGCTCTACTGGGCCTGCCAGCCGAACCCGCGCACCGATGTCGCGCAGACGATCCTCGCCAAGCGCCGCGGCGTCAGCATGCGGACCTTCTCGACCGGTCTCGTCGAGCGCGTGCAGCGCCGCGTCGCCGCCCAGGAACAATGGGCAGAGAAGCAAGGCTGCCGTTAAGTCCCCCTTTCCCGCTCACCCTGCCGCGTCGAACTTCGGCATCCTGACGTTGGTCGACGCGCGGTAATGCCACACCGGCCCGTCGTGCGGCAGCCCCCCGGCCGCACGCAGCCACGCCCCGAACGCCCCCGTCGTCACTGCCCGCGCGATCCGCTCGCCCGGGCAACCATGCGGCCCCGTGCCGAAGCCGAAATTCGGCCCGGCCGCGCGGCCAGGCATGAATTGATGCGGATCGCGATGCACGGCCGGGTCGCGGTTCGCCGCGGCGAGCACGACGAGGATCGCGTCGCCGGCTTCGACGGTCACGCCTTCGATCGCCGTGCGCGACGCGACGAAGCGGCGCGTGTTCTGCACCGGCGAATCGAAGCGCCCGACTTCGGCAACGAATGCGTCGAGCGCGGCTTCGTCCGGCACGACGCGCGCGGCGCCCGCCCCCGCCCCCGCTTCCCCATCCCACGCCACCAGCGTATTGCCGAGCCAGGCTGCTGTCGCCTCGCAGGTCTGCGACAGCAGCCCGACGAGATTCGCGACCAGCGCGCCGCTTGCCTGCCAGCCCGCCGCTCGGGCCGCCTGCAAGCGGCGCGCTGGTCGA
>NZ_JAAGPP010000226.1:0-10489 GCF_017104975.1 Burkholderia sp. Ac-20344 | reverse complement strand
CCGTTCAGGACCAGCTCTTCGACACTGCGTGATCTGAAGCCCATGAGAAACAAATCCTGAACCCCTGAAAACACGACATTTCTATTTAGCTGGCGCCACGACATCTTGAAATGGCTACGACATGGGTGTGGGTCCCAAGTTCAGATGTCGCGTTTCCGCTAAATAAAAATGTCGTGTTTTGGTGTGTAGGTTGATCGCCAGCCCCCTCAAGGAGCACCGGCGATGAACGCGACTGGGACGATCACCATGACGATGCGTGAAGTGGATCGGCTGAAGGTCATTGAGGCGGTAGCCGAGTGTCGGCTCAAGCCCGGCCAGGCCGCCGAACGGCTGGAACTGAGCGTGCGGCAGGTCGAACGCCTCGTGCTGCGCTATCGAGCGGCTGGCGTCGCAGGATTGGTGTCGGGACATCGGGCAAAGCCTGGCAACCGCCGTCTGGACCCAGGCGCCGCCGACCGGGCGCTGTCGATCATCCGCGATCGCTACGCCGATTTCGGGCCGACACTGGCCTGCGAGAAGCTCTGGGAATGCCATGGCATTCGGCTGGCCAAGGAAACGGTCAGGAAGCTGATGACGGACGCTGGGCTCTGGATTCCGCGCCGGCAGCGTCCACCGAAGGTTTATCGGCCACGAGCGCGCGTGCCTCCCTGGGTGAACTGACCATATCTGTCCAAAACGATCTGTAGTCCAGATCGACCAATTTCCCGGATCAGGCGGGCATGACGGACCCACACGTAATCGCGGAAGTTCATGCGATCTGGAGCTCCCGCAACGGCCTGAACCCGAGTGACCGCGACGCGTGCAACCGAACGCACCCCGCGAGGATCCGCCACCACTCCACCCGCCCCCGCCGCGACACGCCATGCGGCAACTACCACTACTGCCAGTACCTCCCCCGTCCGTGCCCCCGTACTCTTGTCGGCATCGCTGGCGCGCCGTCCGAGGCCGCGCCGCGTCGACCGGAGACACGACAGATGCCATTTGACTGGACGCAGGAACAGCATGCGACGCTCGCGCGCTTTCGCGACATCGGCAAGGAGATCGCCGCCGCGGAACGCGACGCCCGCGCGCCTGCCGGATTCGACGAAGCCGGCTGGACCCGGCTTGGACGGGAAGGACTGTGGGACATGATCGTGCCGGAGACGTACGGCGGCGACGGTCATGGCTGGTGGCACTTTTCCGCGGCGCTCGAGGGGCTTGCGTCGTCGATCCGCCGCCCGGCGCTGCTGCTGTCGGTGATCGCTCAGGCCGGCATGGTGCGCGCGCTCGAACGTTACGGCACGGCAAGCCAGCAGGACCGCTATTTCGGCGCGATCCTGCGCGGCGAACTGAGCGCGACGGCAATCGCCGAACCGGGCACCGGCACCGACGTGCGCAGCATTGCGACGAAGCTGGTCGAGCACGGCGACGGCTACCGGCTGACCGGCAGCAAATTCAACATCGCGCACGCGCCGCTCGCGCGCTTCATCCTCGTCGTCACGCGCATCGAGACGCTCGGCCGACGCAATACCGCGCTCGTGATCGTCGATCGCGACCAGCCGGGCATGACGGTCGCCGAGCCCGACCGCAAGCTCGGCCTCGACGACCTGCCGACCGGCGCGCTGCACTTCGACAACTGCCCGATCACGCGTGGCCAGCTGCTGGGCGAACCGGGCGCCGGGCTCGGCAACCTGATCGACATCATCTCGCTCGGCCGCCTCTATTACGGCCTCGTCGCCGCGCAGGTGACGGCGCCGTATCTGCGCGACGCAATCGGCTATTGCCGCGACCGGCGCAGCTTCGACAGCACGATCGACGCGCACCAGTACGTGCAGGGCCGTCTCGTCGACCTGCAGATCGGCATCGAGCGCGGCACGTGGCTCGCGCGCGGCGCGCTCGCGCAGTTGCTGACGGACCACCCGCAAGCGCTGATGACCTGCTCGATCGCGAAGCTGGTCGGCGCGCAGGATCTCGTCGACGGTGCGCTCGGCCTCGTGCGGCTGTACGGCAGCCTCGGCTATCAGGCCGGGCCGGTGGCCGCATTCGCGTCGGACGCGTTGGGCTTCATGAGCGTCGGCGGCACCGAGGAAATGCATCGCAAGAACATCTTCAACCAGATGATGCGCGCCGGCTGAACGTCCGCGCCATCGATACGCGTACCACGCGCCTTACAGGAAACCACGCATGACAACGACCCACCGACGCCCTTCCCGCCTGCGCCGCTCCTGGCTGTTCCTCGCCGGCGCCGATCACGATGCGCTCGTCGACGGCGCCGCGAGCGGCGCGGACGTATTGATCCAGGAACTCGAAACCTTTACGCCGCCCGACCGGCGTCCGGCCGCGCGCGAACTCAGCGAGCGCGTGCTCGCGGGCTGGCGCGATGCCGGCATCCTCGCGTCCGTGCGCGTGAACCCGCTCGATGCGGGTGGCATCGACGACCTGCGCGCCGCGATGCGCGGCCGGCCGGACATCGTGATGATGTCGTACGTCGCGACGCCCGAGCAGGTCGTCGCGCTCGACGAAGCCGTCACGCGTTTCGAGCGCGAATACGATCTCGCGCCCGGCTCGACGGAGCTGGTGCCGAACGTCGAGACGACGCTCGGGCTCGTGAACACGATGGCGATCGCGCGTTCGAGCCCGCGCGTGTCGGCCGTGCTCGTCGCGACCGAGGACATGGTGGCCGACATGGGCGCCGAGCGCACCCGCGCCGGCCGCGAGCTCGACTATGTGCGATCGCGCTTTCGCGTCGAATGCGCGGCGGTCGGCGTCACCGCGATCGACTGCCCGTACAGCTATGCCGACAACGAAGGCGCGGAGCTCGACATGCGCGTGTCGCGCGGCCTGGGATATCAGGCCAAGGCGATCGTCAACGCGCAGTTCGTACCGGTCGTCAATCGCGTGCTGACGCCGACGGCCGACGAAGTCGCCCTCGCCCGCCGCGTGATCGACGCGTTCGACACCGCACGGCGCGAATCCGGCGGCCGCCGCGTGGCCGCGGCCGTCGTCGACGGTTTCCTCGCGGAAGTCCCCGACTATCTCGCCGCGCATCGGCTGATCGCCCGCGCGACGCAATTCGGCATCGCCTGAGGCCCGCCATGGATACGATCGCAACGCGCCTGAAGGCGCTGAAAACCCTCGCGCATGCAGCGCCGCACGTGCCGGCCGAGGACTGGCCCGACACGCCGCAAGCGCAATTCGAACGCTGGCTCGACGAGGCCGTTGCCGCGGGCGCCGTCGAACCGCAGGTGATGACGCTATCGACGGTCCGCCCGGACGGCCGGCCCGATGCGCGCTCCGTCGTACTGCTGAACGTCGACGCGCGCGGCTGGCATTTCGCGGCGAGCACGCGCAGCCCCAAGGGGCGCCAGCTCGAAAACCGGCCGTTCGCCGCGCTGACGTTCTATTGGCCGGCGATCGCGAGCCAGGTCCGCCTGAGCGGCCTGGTCGAGCGGCTGCCGGCCGCCGAAGGCCGCGCGGATTTCGCGGGCCGCCCCGAGCGGTCGCGCGCGAGCATCCTGGCCGGCCGGCAAAGCGAACGGCTCGACGATCCCGCCGACCTGACGCGCGCGATCGACGCGCAGCTCGCGCGGCTGGCCGCCGACCCGGCCCTCGTGTCGGACGATTGGCACCTGTACACGCTCGCGCCGGACGAAGCCGAATTCTGGCGTGCCGACAGCGCGCGCCGCTTCGCGCGGCAGGCGTACCGTCGTGCCGGTGAGCGCTGGGAACGGTGCGCGCTATGGCCTTGAAGTCAGCCGCACATCCGTCGCAATCCGGCGGCACCCTGCATGACCGAATCGACGGCCGGATGCACGAAGACACGCGGCTCATGCACGCGGGCCGCGACAGCGCGGCCTGGCACGGCTTCGTGAATCCGCCCGTCTATCACGCGTCGACCGTGCTCAGCCCGACGGTGTCCGATCTGCTGAACCGCACGCAGCCGTATATCTACGGCCGCCGCGGCACGCCGACGACCGACGCGCTCGAGCGCGCGGTGACGAGCCTCGAAGGCGGTGCCGGCGCGGTGCTGTGTCCGTCGGGGCTGTCCGCGTGCACGCTCGCGCTGCTGTCCTGCCTGAAGCCCGGCGATCACCTGCTGATGACCGCATCGGTCTACGGCCCGGTGCGCCATGCGTGCGAAGGCGTGCTCGCGCGGCTCGGCGTCGAGACGACCTGGTACGACGGCAGCACGCCCGTCGCGGCCGCATTCCGTGCGAACACGCGCGCGCTGTACGTCGAAGTGCCGGGCTCCTACACGTTCGACATGCACGATATCCCCGCGCTGGTCCGGCTCGCGCAGGCGCACGGCGCGCTGGTCGTCGCGGACAACAGCTGGGCGACGCCGCTCTTCTTTCAGCCGCATGCGTTCGGCATCGACCTGTCGATCCAGGCCGGCACGAAGTATCTGGTCGGGCATTCCGACGCGATGCTCGGCACCGTGTCGGCCAGCGAACGCGCGTGGCCCGCGTTGAAGCAACTGCATGGCGACCTCGGTCTGTGCGCCGGCCCCGACGACGTCTATCTCGCGCTGCGCGGGTTGCGCACGCTCGGCGTGCGGCTGCGGCAGCACCAGCGCAATGCGCTCGCAGTCGCGGCGTGGCTCGCGACGCGCGCCGAAGTGCAGCGCGTGTTGTATCCGGCCCTGCCCGGCGACGACGGACATGCACTGTGGCGCCGCGATTTTCGGGGCGCGTCGGGGCTGTTCTCGATCGTGCTGCGGCCGGCGCCGCCGCACGCGGTCGAAGCGTTTCTCGACCACCTCGCGCTGTTCGGGCTCGGCTATTCGTGGGGCGGCTACGAGAGCCTCGCGCTGCCGTTCGAGCTGGACGCGCACGGCCTCGCAGCACGCTGGCCGGCCGGCAGCCGTGGTGTACGCCTGCATATCGGCCTCGAGGGCCCGGACGACCTGATCGCCGATCTCGCGGCCGGCCTCGATCGCTATGCGGCGTGCGCGCAGCAGGCCACCGTTTGCGAGGATGCCGCGCGATGCTGACCGTCTGGGGCCGCCGCACGTCGTTCAACGTGCAGAAGGTGTTATGGCTGATCGGCGAGCTGGGCGTGCCGTACCGGCACATCGCGGCCGGCGGCGAACACGGTTCGCTGCAGACGCCCGCGTTCGCGGCGCTGAATCCGACCTGCCGGATTCCGGTGATCGACTGGGATGGCGATGTCGTATGGGAGTCGCACACGATCCTGCGCTATCTCGCCGCGCGCGTGCCGGACAATCCGTTCTGGTGCCGCGACGCATTCGCCCGTTCGCGCGCGGAGCGCTGGATGGACTGGTCGCAAACCGCGCTCGAACCCGACGTGATGACCGGGCTGTTCTGGGCGCTCGTGCGAACGCCGCCGGAGCGGCGCGACGATGCGCTCGTCCGCGACAAGGCCGCGCGCAGCGCGACGCATTTCAAGCTGCTCGACCGGTTGCTGTCGACCCAGGCCTTCCTTGGCGGTGCGGCGCCGGGCCTGGCCGACATTCCGGCCGGCGCGACGCTGTTCCGCTATTTCGCGCTCGACGTCGAGCGGCCGCCGTTGCCGCACGTCGAGGCCTGGTACGCCCGCCTGTGCCGGCGGCCCGCGTATCGCGAACAGGTGATGGTGTCGTTCGACGCGCTGCGCGGCCAGCCGGGCTGACTTCCTGTGTGACGACCCTCACGACCGCCCCCCTTCACGACCCTCTCGACACGACATGACGCACTCCGCCCTTCGTCCGATCCTGATCGTCCTGCATCGCGAACAGTCGAGCCCTGGCCGGATCGGCCGGCTGCTTGCCGCCCGCGGCCATCCGCTCGACATTCGCCGTCCGCCGCTCGGCGATCCGTTGCCGGCGACGCTGGCCGGCCATGCGGGCGCCGTGGTGTTCGGCGGCCCGATGAGCGCCAACGACGGCGATCGCTGGATTCAGGACGAGATCGACTGGATCGGCGTGCCGCTGCGCGAGGCGGCGCCCTTTCTCGGTGTCTGCCTCGGCGCGCAGATGATGATCCGCCACCTGGGCGGCCGCGTGAGCGCGCATCGGGACGGGCGCGCGGAAATCGGCTACTGGCCGATCGCCGCGACGCCCGCCGGGCGGCGGCTCGGGTCGTGGCCGTCGCACGTCTACCAGTGGCATCGCGAGGGCTTCGAGCGTGTCGCCGGGCTCGAGATCCTCGCGACCGGCGAGCACTTCGAGAACCAGGCCGTCCGCTACGGGCCGCGCGCGTATGGCGTCCAGTTCCATCCGGAAGTGAGCTATCCGATGATGCGGCGCTGGAGCACGGCCGCCGCGCACAAGCTGTCGGCGCCCGGTGCGCAGGATCTCGCGACGCAGGCGCACGAAGGCCGGCGGCACGACCGTGCGACGGCCGCGTGGCTTAGCGCGTTTCTCGACCGCTGGCTCGACGATGCACCGGCATCAGGTCGACACCGTCACGTCGGAGATGCTGATCAGCCCCCACTCGACCGCACGCAGCACGGCTTCATGCCGACGTGACACGTTGAACTTGCGGCGGATGTTCATGAAGTGGAAATTGATGCACGACTCGGTCACGTTCAGGATGTGGCCGATTTCCCACGACGTCTTGCCGGCCGCGTGCCAGCGCAGGCATTCGACTTCCCGCCGGCTGAGCCGCGGCACGCTGTCGGGCGGTGCATGGCAGCGCGTGCCGGCGATCGCTTCGCATGCGACGTCGCGCAGCAGCGTCAGCGCCGCGAGATGGCGGTCGCAGTGGTCGCGCGTGGCGGAGAGCTCGTCCGTGCTCGCGCACAGCAGCATGCCGACCTCCCCCTTCGCGCCGCGCACGGGCAGCACGACGCCGCTGCGCATGCCGTACGCGGCCGCCGCTTCGTAACACGGCCGCTGCTCCGGCAGCGCGAACAGTGCGTCGTCCCAGACGAGCGGCAGTGCCGAACGGAAGCAATGCCGCAGCATCGGATCGACGCGGTCGAACTGGCGCTGCCGGTACAGCGCCGTCCAGCCGGGCACGCCGCTGCTCCATTTGCGCGCGAGATCGAACGACGCGCCGGTAAACGGCAACACGATCAGCACGACCTTGTCGAACCCCATTCCGGCGGCCGCGTCGGTCATTCTCTGCCATGACGCGTCCGTGTCGCCGGGTACCAACCATTTCAGACAATCCAGTCCATTCATACAAGCCACCCCGTTCATTTAGTTGGAATCTGCATTCAGGCGGACTTGCGCAACCGGTTCGAGACGTTGCGCGCGAACGGGCCGCGCTAGACCGCCTCGGTCAGACGTCGCCGGCCTGCCTGCTTCGCGTCGTCGAGCGAAGCCGTCACGTCGAACGGAATGCCGAACGCCTTTTCGATGCCGGACGCGTTCGCGAGGGCCGCTTCACGCCCGGCCGGGTCCGGTTCGATCGTGATGAGCGCACGGCAGACCGTGGCGAGCGCGGCGCGGTTCAGCTTGAGCCACATGCCGCGTTCCTTGCGGTCATCGTGCGCTTCGTCCGGGCGGGCCGGCGGAAAGATCATGACAAACGGCTCGCCGTGCCGCATCAGCGCGTGCATGTCGTCGAGCCAGCGCTCCGCGTAGCCGGTGGCTGCGATCGCGTCGTTGCGCACGACGACGAACGGAAATTCCGTGACGTCGAATACGGCGAGTGTCGTCAGGTCGGACGGCATGGCGCCGGCGTGGTGGGTAGGCATCGGGTCAACCTCCATCGAATTGAACAGCATGGGTCGGAACGGGCCGCGCGGCGCCCGCTTCATCGTTTCGCGGCGGCGCCGGGGCCGAACGGCGGACGGGCGAGCCAGACCACCGCGATCACGGCGAGATACACGCAGCCGAGCGCGAACGAAATGTCGTTGAACGAGATCTGGTACGCCTGCGCATCGACCAGGTTGCCCAGCAGCGTCGCCGCACGCTGCGGATCGCCGCCGCCGAGGCGCGCGACTTCGGCCCGCACGGCCGGATCGAACGCGCTGACGTGCTCGCTGAGTTGCGCGTGGTGCAGGATCGCGCGCCGGTCCCACAGGAACGACGTGATCGACACCGCGAAGCTCGCGCCGAGCGTGCGCAGGAATGTGGACAGGCCGGAGCCGGCGGCGATCTCGTCCGGCTTCAGGTCGGACAGCAGGATGCTGTTGATCGGCATGATGAACAGCGCGAGGCCGAGGCCCTGCAGCAACTGGATCAGCGCGATGTGCGTGAAGTCGATGTCGGGCACGAAGCCCGCGCGCAGGAACGACGACATGCCGAGGATCGCGAACGCGCAGCACACCAGCACGCGCATGTTGAAGCGCGGTGCGTACTTGCCCATGAACGGCGTCATCAGCACCGGGATCACGCCCATCGGCGCGACGGCGAGCCCGGCCCAGAACGCGGTGTAGCCGAGCGTGCGCTGCAGCCACTGCGGCACGATCACGTTGACCGCGAAGAACGCCGAATACGCGAGTACGAGCGTCAGCGTGCCGGCCGCGAAGTTGCGATGCGCGAAGAGCCGCAGGTTCACGATCGGATTCGGTTCGTTGAGCTCCCAGATCAGGAACAGCGCGATGCCGAACGCGGCGACGATCGACATCACGACGATGAACGTCGAGTTGAACCAGTCGGCTTCGTTGCCCTTGTCGAGCACGATCTGCAGCGCACCGACGCCGACGATCAGCGCGGCGAGGCCGACATAGTCGACGCGCGCGGCAACGGTCGTCTCGACGCGTGCACGCATCTGCGCGAACACGCACATCGCGGCGAACACGCCGATCGGCAGGTTGATCAGGAACGCCCAGCGCCACGAGTAATGTTCGGTGACCCAGCCGCCGAACACGGGCCCCGCGATCGGTGCGACGACGGTGACCATCGCGATCATCGACAGCGCGAAACCGCGCCGCTGCGGCGGGTAGATCGACAGCATCAGCGCCTGCGTGGTCGGGATCATCGGCCCGGCCACCAGGCCCTGCAACGCGCGGAACGCGACGAGCTGCGGCAGGTTCTGCGCGAGGCCGCACAGGAGCGACGCGAACGTGAACGCGAGCGTCGCCCACACGAACAGCCGCACCTGCCCGACGCGCTTGACGAGAAACCCGGTCAGCGGCAGCGCGATCGCATTGCTGACCGAGAACGTCGTGACGACCCACGCGCTCTGTGTCGTGCTCACGCCGAAGTTGCCGGCGATCGTCGGCAGCGACACGTTCGCGACGGTGCCGTCGAGCACCTGCATGAAAACCGCGAGCGCGAGGCCGAAGGTCGTCAGCCCGACGCTCGACGGACGAAAGCCGCTGTCGGCGGCCGCCATCGGGCCGCTCATCGCACGGCCTCCGCGCGCACCGCCGCCGGCAGGTTCGCATGAATGACGTCGGCAATCAGGCTGTCGGCGCGCGCGAGCTCGTCGCGGTACACGTCGGTGCGAAATACCGGCGCGCGCTGCTCGCGATGCGACAGCATCGCGCCGCTGCGATCGTGCTGGTCGACGCGTGCGTGCATCGACAGGCCGATGCGCAGCGGATGCGCGTCGAGCTGCGCGGGATCCGTCAGTTCGATGCGGACCGGCAGCCGCTGCACGATCTTGATCCAGTTGCCCGTTGCGTTCTGCGCGGGCAGCAGCGAGAACGCGCTGCCGGTGCCGACGCCGAGGCTCTGCACGCGGCCGGTATAGCGCACGGCGTCGCCGTACAGGTCGGCGGTCAGTTCGACCGGCTGCCCGATACGCATGTGTTCGAGCTGCTTCTCGGTGAAGTTCGCGTCGACCCACAACTCACGCAGCGGCACGACCGCCAGCAGCGGCACGCCGGGCGATACGCGCTGCCCGACCTGCACCGTCCGCTTCGCGACATAGCCGGTGACGGGCGTGACGACGTCGGTGCGGGCATGCGCGAGGTAGGCGGCCCGCAGCCGTTCGGCCGCGGCCTGCACGTCCGGGTGCGATGCGACCGCGGTGTCGTCGATCAGCGCCTTGCTCGTCTGGTGCTGCTCGCTCAGCGTCGCGAGCGCGCTTTGCGCGGCCGCATATGCGCTTTGCGCCGACGTCAGCGTGTCGCGTGCATGCGCCAGTTCCTCGCGTGAAATCGCGCCGGAGCGGCCGAGATCCTCGCGGCGGCTGTAGTCGGCCTTCGCCTTGTCGAGCGCGGTGCGGCGCGTATCGAGTTCGGCGCGTGCGCCGTCGATGCTGTTGGCCAGCCCGCGCTCGTTGCTGTACAGGCCGCGCACCTTGCGCACCGTTGCCGCGAGATCGGCCTGCGCGGTCGCGAGCGCGATCTGCGCGTCGCTCGGGTCGAGACGGACGAGCGGCGTGCCGGCGCGTACGAGGTTGCCGTCGTCCGCGTCGATCGACACGACCGTACCCGTCACCTGTGGCGTCAGCTCGACGACGTTGCCTTGCGCGTACGCGTTGTCGGTGGATTCGTACCAGCGTCCGACGATCACGTACCAGATGCCCCAGCCGACGATGCCGAGCGCGAACACGGCGACGAGCGCGCGCACCAGATGCTTGCGCCGCGCAGGCGGTGGCGGCGTCGCGGGCGCGCCACTGCCCGGCGCCGGTTGCGCGCGGGCGATCGGAAGAGCACAGGTCCGAAC
>NZ_JAAGPP010000225.1:0-10563 GCF_017104975.1 Burkholderia sp. Ac-20344 | reverse complement strand
GCCGCCCGCGCCGGGCGGCGAGGTCCGCACGATGCCGGCGCCGGTGCACCCGGGCGGTGGCGGCGGCGGATACGGCGGCGCGCGGCCGCAAGGCGGCGGGAACGGCGGTGGAAGCCACGGTGGTGGAAGCCACGGTGGTGGCGGTGGAGGCGGTGGAGGCGGCGGCGGTCCGGAAGAATTCCGTCACTGACGATGCCGGCGCTTTCGGTCGGCGCCGGACGAAAAAAAGCCGCTCAGGAGAGCGGCTTCCGGATCGGGCGAGCGGGCAGTCGTACGGCCCGCAGTCTGACCGGCTGCGCGTTGCAGGCAGCCGGCCGAGCTACCGCTGTCAGTCGTCGAGCAGCGACAGGTCGCGCACGGCGCCCTTGTCGGCGGACATGACCAGCTTCGCGTAGGCCTTCAGCGCGGCGGACACCTTGCGCGGACGCGGCTGCGCCGGCTTCCAGCCCTTCGCGTTCTGCTCTTCGCGGCGGCGCGCCAGTTCCTCGTCCGATACCAGCACGTCGATCGTGCGGTTCGGGATGTCGATGCGGATCTTGTCGCCGTCGCGCACGAGGCCGATCGCGCCGCCCGCTGCCGCTTCCGGCGAGCAGTGGCCGATCGACAGGCCCGACGTGCCGCCCGAGAAGCGGCCGTCCGTCAGCAGCGCGCATGCCTTGCCGAGCCCCTTCGACTTGATGTAGCTGGTCGGGTAGAGCATTTCCTGCATGCCGGGGCCGCCCTTCGGGCCTTCGTAGCGCACGATCACCACGTCGCCGGCCTTGACCTTGTCGTTCAGGATGTTTTCGACTGCCTCATCCTGCGATTCGGTCACGTGAGCCGCGCCTTCGAACACGAGGATGCTCTCGTCCACGCCGGCCGTCTTCACCACGCAGCCGTCGACCGCGATGTTGCCCGTCAGCACGGCGAGGCCGCCTTCCTTCGAGAACGCATGCTCGTACGAGCGGATGCAGCCTTCGGCGCGATCGAGGTCGAGGCTCGGCCAGCGCGTGTCCTGGCTGAACGCGACCTGCGTCGGGATGCCGGCCGGGCCGGCCAGGTAGAACGTGCGGACCGCATCGTCCTGGGTGCGGACGATGTCCCACTGGTCGAGCGCATCCTTCAGCGACGGCGCGTGCACGGTCGGCACGTCGGTGTGCAGCTTGCCGGCGCGGTCGAGCTCGCCGAGGATCGCCATGATGCCGCCTGCGCGGTGCACGTCCTCGATGTGGTACTTGTTCGTGTTCGGCGCGACCTTGCACAGCTGCGGCACGACGCGCGACAGGCGGTCGATGTCCTTCATCGTGAAGTCGATGCCGGCTTCCTGCGCGATCGCCAGCAGGTGCAGGATCGTGTTGGTCGAGCCGCCCATCGCGATGTCGAGCGTCATCGCGTTCTCGAACGCCTTGAAGCCCACCGCGCGCGGCAGCACGCGTTCGTCGTCCTGCTCGTAGTGCTGGCGGGTGAGTTCGACGATGCGACGGCCGGCGCGCTTGAACAGTCGCTCGCGGTCGGCGTGCGTGGCCACCACCGTGCCGTTGCCGGGCAGCGACAGGCCGAGCGCTTCGGTCAGGCAGTTCATCGAGTTCGCGGTGAACATGCCCGAGCACGAGCCGCAGGTCGGGCAGGCCGAGCGTTCGACTTCGGCGACTTCGGCGTCGGAATACGACGGGTCGACCGCGATCACCATCGCATCGACGAGGTCGAGCTTCTTCACTTCGATGGCCTTGGTGACCGGGTTCGCGAGGCGCGTCTTGCCCGCTTCCATCGGACCGCCCGACACGAAGATCACCGGGATGTTGAGGCGCATCGCGGCCATCAGCATCCCCGGCGTGATCTTGTCGCAGTTCGAGATGCAGACCATCGCGTCCGCGCAGTGCGCGTTCACCATGTATTCGACCGAGTCGGCGATGATGTCGCGGCTCGGCAGCGAATAGAGCATGCCGTCGTGGCCCATCGCGATGCCGTCGTCGACAGCGATCGTGTTGAATTCCTTCGCGACGCCGCCGGCAGCCTCGATCTCGCGCGCGACGAGCTGGCCGAGATCCTTCAGGTGCACGTGCCCCGGCACGAACTGGGTGAACGAGTTGACGACCGCGATGATCGGCTTCGAGAAATCGTCGTCTTTCATGCCGGTGGCGCGCCACAGCGAGCGTGCACCTGCCATGTTGCGGCCAGCGGTGGAGGTTTTGGAACGGTAAGTGGGCATTGTCGTTGCTGAAGAAATATCGCGGGAAAAGGGTGGAGGCACGGGGAATAAAGGCCTCTCTCGCGCCCGTGCGAACAACCTCTTGAGCTGCGCCCTGGGCAAACCGCACGATTATCCCACAGCCGTCGCGGGCGTGGCGCCCATGGGGCCGGCAAGCGGCGCGGGCGGTGTGCCCGCCGCGGAACCCGCGGGCGGTTGCGGGACGCCCGTGCGACCATCCGGGGAGGTGGCCGGATCGCGCATCGATCGGCGAGGAATACGCGATCCGGCCCCGCGCTTTGCGATCAGTCGAGCAGCGTCAGGATCTCGTCGTACAGTGCCTTCGGAATCCGCACGCCGTTTGCAATGCTGCGCGCGCGGGCGTCGAAGCGCCGTTGCGACGGCAGCCGCGCACCCTGCGCGACGATCGATTCGAACATCCGCTCGCCGCGCGCGAGCCCCGTGTCGAGATCGTCGCCGAGGAACACCTTCGGGTCGAATGCGATCACGAGCTCGCCGTGGCACGGCGTCGCGCCGACGCCTTCGTCGAAGTCCATCGACTCGCGGCTCGTCATGTCGCCGATCAGCGCGCCGCCGAGCAGTTCGACCATCGCCGCGAGCGCCGAACCCTTGTGGCCGCCGAACGTGCGCATCGCGCCCTGCAGCGCGGCCTTCGGATCGGCGGTCGGCCGGCCCTCGGCGTCGATCGCCCATTCCGGCGGGATCGCCTTGCCTTGCTTCGCATGCAGCTCGATGTCGCCGCGCGCGATCGCGCTCGTCGCAAAATCGAACACGAACGGCACGCCGCCCGGGCGCGGCCACGCGAACGCGATCGGGTTCGTGCCGAACACCGGCTCCTTGCCGCCTTCCGGCGCGACCCAGCTATGGCTCGGATTCATCGCGATGCCGACCAGCCCCTCGGCCGCGATCGCCTCGACTTCCGGCCACAGTGCGGAGAAGTGGTAGCAATGGTTGATCGTCATCGCGGCGATGCCGTGCTGCCTGGCCATCCCGACGAGCACGGGCAGGCCCGTTTCGAAGCTCAGCAGCGAGAAGCCGCGATGCGCGTCGACCGCGACGATCGACGACGACAGCCGGCGCAGCGTCGGCACGGCCTGCGGATCGACCTTGCCCTTCTTCAGCGAACGCACGCAGACGAGCAGCCGGTACACGCCGTGCGAATGGCATTCGTCGCGCTGGCCTTGCGTGATCACGTTGGCGATGGCCCGCGCGTGCGCATCGGACATCCCGTGGTGCGTCAGCACGCGCAGCGCAAGCGCATGGACGTCATCGAGCGACAGGACGACTTCGGCGCGTTGCTCAGACATGGTTCGCCTCCCGCGGTGCGGGCACGCCGTCGATGCGTTGCGGCACGTTCAGCGGATTGCCGTTGCGGATCGCGTCCGGCAACAGCGCATCCGGCAGGTCCTGATACGACACGGGGCGCAGGAAGCGTTCGATCGCACGCGCGCCGACGGACGTCGTGCGCGTGTCGGACGTGGCCGGGAACGGGCCGCCGTGCACCATCGCATGGCCGACCTCGACGCCCGTGCCGAAGCCGTTGACGAGAATGCGGCCGGCCTTGCGCTCGAGCAGCGGGCGCAGCGCGGCGAACAATGCGGCGTCGCCATCGGCGAGATGTGCGGCGATCGTCAGTTGGCCTTCGAGCGACTTCAGCACGCGATGCAGCGTGCCGGCGTCCGGGCAACGGACGATCAGCGAAGCGGGGCCGAAGATTTCCTCGCGCAGTTCGGGATGCGCGACGAAAGCGTCGGCCGAGGTCGCGAACAGCGCCGCGCGGGCCTGCAGGCGATTGCCTTCGGCACCTTGCGCGAGCAGCTCGACAGCCGTGTGATCGCGCAGCGCCGCGACACCTTGTTCGTAGCTGGCATGAATGTGCGGTGTCAGCATCGTCTGCGCGGGCGCTGCACGCACCGCAACGGCGGCCGCTTCCTCGAACGCGCGCAGCGCGGGCCCGTCGATGGCGAGCACGAGGCCCGGGTTCGTGCAGAACTGGCCGGCCCCGAGCGTGAGCGACGTGACGAATTGCGGTGCGATCGCATCGTGGCGCGTGTCGAGCGCGGCGGGACACAGCAGCACGGGGTTGATCGAGCTCATTTCCGCATAGACGGGAACCGGCTCGGGGCGTGCGGCCGCGATGTGCATCAGCGCGACACCGCCGCGGCGGGAGCCGGTGAAGCCGACGGCCTTGATGCGCGGATCGGCGACGAGCGCCTGGCCGATCTCGCGCGACGCATCGAACAGCAGCGAGAACACGCCGGCCGGCATCCCGCATTCGCGCGCGGCCTGCTGGATCGCGCGGCCGACGAGTTCGGACGTGCCCGGGTGCGCCGAATGCGCCTTGACGATCACCGGGCAGCCGGCCGCGAGTGCCGATGCGGTATCGCCGCCGGCGACCGAGAACGCGAGCGGGAAGTTCGACGCGCCGAACACGGCAACGGGCCCGACCGCGACGTTGCGCAGGCGCAGGTCGACGCGCGGCAGCGGCTTGCGCTCGGGGCGCGCCGGATCGATCCGCGCGTCGAGAAAGCCGCCGTCGCGCACGAGCGACGCGAACAGCGCGAGCTGGCCGACCGTGCGGCCGCGTTCGCCTTCGATGCGGGCGCGCGGCAGGCCGGTTTCGATGACGCAGCGCTCGATCAGGTCGTCGCCGAGCGCCATGATGTGGCGGCCGATCGCGTCGAGAAACGCGGCGCGGGCTTCGAGCGACGTTTCGCGATACGTGTCGAATGCGTCGTCGGCGAGCGCGCAGGCCGCTTCCAGGTCGTGCAGGCTCGCGCCGCCGAACGCGGGTTCGAGCGGTTCGCCGGTTGCGGCGGCGATCGCGTGGAGGGTGCCGTTCTGTCCGGCGACGGCGGACTGGCCGATCAGGAGCTGACCTGTGAGTTGCATGGTTTTCCTCGGAAAAAACAGGGGCCGGGCGTGGGGCGCCCGGCCGAAGGGATCATGGGAAGGGGCGCGGGTGTGTCAGTCCTCGTCGTCGTCGAGTTGCAGCTTGTCGGCGCGCACGCCGGTATTCGCGCCCCAGTAGTAGATGACGAGCGCGACGGCCGCGACGACGACCGTGTCGTACGGATGCGCAAGCCGGCCCGTGCCGCCGAAGCCGCCGAGATACGACAGCACGATCATCGCGGCATAGAACGCGATCAGCCACGCGGACGAGCGCACTTGCTCGGCGAGGCTCAGGTGCGCGGTCGGCACCCAGCGGCGGCAGGCGAGATAGATGACGAACATCACGATCTGCAGGCCGAGCAGCCAGGACACCGTGCTCCAGCCCGACCAGTAGACGATCAGCGCGGCGATCACGAACGACGCGGGGCCGGTGATGCCGAACGCGCTGGCACGGAACGGCCGCGGCAGGTCGGGCGCGGTGCGGCGGAGTGCGGCGACCGATACCGGCGCGACCGCGTAGCTCAGCACCAGCGCGGCCGACACGATGTTGATCAGTGCCTCCCACGACGGGAACGGCAGCGTCCAGAAGATCGCGAGGCCGAACGTGAGCCACAAGCCCGCGCGCGGGATGCCCGACGCTTCGTCGACGCGCGTGAACACCTTGAAGAACGTGCCCGTCTTCGCCCAGCCGTAGACCACGCGCGGCGTCGCGTTCATGTAGATGTTGCCGCAGCCGCTCGGCGAGATCATCGCGTCGGCGACGACCATCACCGCGAGCCAGCCGACGCCGAGCGCCAGCGCGATGTCGCGGTACGGCAGCGAGAACGCCTTGCTCACGTCATGCCAGCCGGCGGCGAGCATGTCGGTGGGGATGCTGCCGATGAACGCGAGCTGCAGCAGTACGTAGATCAGCGTCGACAGCAGGATCGACAGGATCAGCGCGATCGGGATCGTACGCTGCGGATTGCGCACCTCGCTCGCGACCGACACGATCGGCGTGAGCCCGAGGTACGCGAAGATGATGCCGCCCGCGGACACGGCCATCTCGATGCCCGGCATGCCGAACGGCGCGAAGCCCTGGATCGTCAGGTTCGCGGGCTTGAAGAACGTGAACAGCACCGCGATCACCGCGAGCGGCACGATGAACTTGAAGAGGCTGATGATGTTGTTCGCCTTCGCGAACGTCTTCACGCTCGAATAGTTCAGGTAAAAGAAGAAGCACAGCAGCGCGGCCTGCACGAGCCAGCCGAGCGCGGTCGGATCGCTCGACCCAACGACCGTCAGGCCCGGAAACCACGCGGCCGCATACTGGCGCGCGGCGACGACTTCGATCGCGATCAGGCTCGAAAAGGCGATCAGCGTGATGAAGCCCATCAGGTAGCCGAGCAGCGGGCCGTGCGAGAACACCGGGTAGCGGACCACGCCGCCCGCGCGCGGCAGCGCGGCGCCGAGTTCGCAGTAGACGATGCCGAGCAGCAGCACCGCGAAGCCGCCGAGCAGCCACGAGAAGATGCCGGCCGGGCCTGCGATCGTCGACACGTGACTCGCGGCGAACAGCCACCCCGAACCGAAAATGGCGCCGAGACCGATGAACGTGAGATCGGTCAGCGACAGCTGTTTCTTGAACTTGCCGTGACCCGCGTCGGGGTGCGCGGAACGGGAAAGCGGGACAGACGGGTGAGCGTTGCCTTGGCCTGGCATGGGCTTGTCTCCTGGGGGAATATCGGCACAGGCTTGAGAGGCGCCGCGCTCCGGCGGAGCAGCGGCGCATGCCTGCCGGCCGGCGTCGCCCGGTTCGAACGACCGGGGCGGGCTGCGGGGCGTTCACGCGCGGCGCGGGCTGGCGCCGGTGCGAACGGGCCCGCAGGCCATGCCGGACCGGAGACGGCGGCGCGCAGGCGGAAAGCCCGCGCGCCGCCGCAGGGGAAGTCGATCAGAGACCGACGTCGGGCAGCGCCGGGCGCGTTTCGAGCGCCTGTGCGACGATGGCCTTCACTTCCGCGAGCGTGTCGCCCTGCAGCGCGAGGCGCGGCGGGCGCGTGACAGCGCTGCCGCGGCCGACCAGCTCTTCGCACAGCTTGATGCACTGCACGAGGTCGGGGCGCGCATCGAGGTGCAGCAGCGGCATGAACCAGCGATACAGCGCGAGCGCTTCGTCGAAACGCTTCTGCTTCGCGAGGCGGAACAGCGTCTCGCCTTCCTTCGGGAACGCGTTCGACATGCCCGACACCCAGCCTTCGGCGCCGACGGCGATGCTCTCGACCACGACGTCGTCGAGGCCCGCGAACAGTACGAAGCGATCGCCGACCGCGTTGCGCAGGTCGATGAAACGGCGCGTATCGCCCGACGAATCCTTGAAGCAGACGATGTTCTCGCAATCCTGCAGCGCGATCAGCACGTCGGGGGTCACGTCGTTCTTGTAGATCGGCGGGTTGTTGTAGACCATCACCGGCAGGTCGGTGCTCGTCGCGACCGCGCGGAAGTGCGCGGTGGTTTCGTGCGGCTTTGCCGAGTAGACGAGCGCGGGCATCACCATCACGCCGTCGACGCCGACGCGCTGTGCTTCACGCACCGTGTTGCGCGCGAATTCGGTCGTGAATTCGGCGATGCCGGCGATCACCGGAATCTTGCCGCCGGCCGCGTCGCGTGCGGCCTCGATCACCTGGAGCTTCTCGCTCGTCGACAGCGACGTGTTTTCGCCGACCGTGCCGCAGACCACGAGGCCCGACACGCCGTCGTTCACCAGGTTCTTCACCACGCGGTGCGTGGCGTCGATATCGAGGGAAAAGTCCGGCTTGAACTGGGTGCTGACGGCCGGGAAAACCCCGGTCCACTGAATGGCGTTTCGGCTCACTTCAATCTCCTACGTGTTTGTATCGGTCGGCCGACAGGCGTCGGTGTGGCAACCAGTATCGCCGCGCAAACGCCGATCACGCTTGAGTCGTATCGCGGAGCAAAATGACGAAATCGGCACAGCGGCCGGACGGTGCGGGGAGGGCGCTTCGCACTATGCCGATTTCGTCGTCGTCCTCATCGAAAAGCCACAAGCGGACGGACGCGCGACGGAGGAAGCTATGCTCCTTTCCCCACTTCGGACGGCTCATGATGAAGCGCATCCAGATCATCGATTCGCACACGGGCGGCGAACCCACTCGGCTCGTCGTGTCCGGTTTCCCCGCGCTCGGCAGCGGCACGATGGCCGAGCGCCGCGACGTGCTCGCGCGCGAGCACGACCGCTACCGCACCGCCTGCATTCTCGAACCGCGCGGCAGCGACGTGCTGGTCGGCGCGCTGCTGTGCGAGCCCGTGTCGCCCGAGGCGGCGGCCGGCGTGATCTTCTTCAACAATAGCGGCTATCTCGGGATGTGCGGGCACGGCACGATCGGCGTCGTGCGCACGCTGCACCATATGGGGCGCATCGCGCCCGGCGTGCACCGGATCGAAACGCCGGTCGGCACCGTCGAGGCGACGCTGCACGACGACCTGTCGGTCAGCGTGCGCAACGTGCCCGCGTATCGCCACGCGAAGGGTGTCGCGCTCGACGTGCCGGGTTACGGCCCCGTGAAGGGCGACATCGCGTGGGGCGGCAACTGGTTCTTCCTGATCAGCGACCACGGGCAGCGCGTCGCCGGCGATAACGTCGCGGCGCTTACCGCGTATGCGTCGGCCGTGCGCGAAGGGCTCGAACGCACGGGCATCGCCGGTGCGAACGGCGGCGAGATCGACCATATCGAGCTGTTCGCGGACGATCCCGAACACGACAGCCGCAGCTTCGTGCTGTGCCCGGGCCTCGCGTACGACCGTTCGCCGTGCGGCACCGGCACGAGCGCGAAGCTCGCGTGCCTCGCGGCCGACGGCAAGCTTGCGCCGGGTGCCGTGTGGCGGCAGGCGAGCGTGATCGGCAGCGTGTTCCACGCGAGCTACGAAGCGGCCGACGGCTGCATCGTGCCGACGATCCGCGGCAGCGCGCACCTGAGCGCGGAAGCGACGCTGCTGATCGAGGAAGACGATCCGTTCGGCTGGGGTATCGCGCCGTGAGCGACACGAAGACGGATGTCGTCGTGATCGGCGCCGGCATCGTCGGCGCGGCGTGCGCGCACGAACTCGCGCAGCGCGGGCTGCGCGTGCTCGTCGTCGACGACGCGAGCGGCGGCGCCACCGGTGCGGGCATGGGGCACCTCGTCGCGATGGACGACAACGCGGCCGAGCTCGCGCTCAGCCATTACTCGATCGAACTGTGGCGCGCGCTGAGCGGCGAGATGCCCGAAGGTTGCGCGTACCGCAACTGCGGCACGCTGTGGCTCGCGGCCGATGCACACGAAATGGATCTCGCCCGTGCGAAGCAGGCGACGCTGGCCGCGCACGGCGTGGCGGGCGAACTGATCGACGCGGCGACGCTCGCGCAACTGGAGCCGATGCTGCGCGCGGGCCTGGGCGGTGCGCTGAAGATTCCCGGCGATGCGATCCTCTATGCGCCCGTCACCGCGAACTGGCTGCTGCAGCGCGCGCCGCGCATCACGTTGCGGCGCGACCGGGCCGTCGCGGTCGACGGCCCGAGCGTGACGCTCGCGAGCGGCGACACGCTGCGCGCGGAGCGGGTGGTCGTCGCGAACGGCGTGGCGGCACGCACGCTGCTGCCCGAGCTGCCGCTGCGCCCGAAAAAGGGCCATCTGCTGATTACCGACCGCTATCCGGGCCAGGTGTCGCACCAACTCGTCGAGCTGGGCTATGCGGCGAGCGCGCATGCGAGCGACGGCACGTCGGTCGCGTTCAACGTGCAGCCGCGGCCGACCGGCCAGTTGCTGATCGGTTCGTCGCGCCAGTTCGACACCGAGGACGCGCAAGTCGAGCCGCCCGTGCTCGCGCGCATGCTGCGCCGCGCGGTGGGCTATCTGCCCGGCCTGGCCGACCTGAATGGGATCCGCGCATGGACGGGGTTTCGTTCCGCGAGCCCCGACGGGCTACCGCTGCTCGGCGAGCATCCGGCACGGCCGGGCGTGTGGCTCGCGGTCGGCCATGAAGGGCTCGGCGTGACGACCGCGCCGGGCAGCGCGCGGCTCGTTGCCGCGCTGATGGCCGGCGAGCGGCCGCCCATCGATATCGAACCGTATTTGCCGGGACGCTTCCTGACCGCGTCCCCCGTAGCCGGAGCGCTGACATGAAACAACCCCCACGCTCTCTTCGTTCGCTGCCCCCCGGGGGGGCGGTCAGCCTCCTTGGGGCGGCCCGGCGGAGGCTGACATGATCATTCATCTGGACGGCCGCGCGCTGACGGTGGCCGACGGCGCGACCGTCGCGGCCGCCGTCGCGGCGAGCGGCGACGACACGACGCGCGTGTCGTGCACGGGGGCGGCGCGTGCGCCGTTTTGTGGGATGGGCATCTGCCAGGAGTGCAGGATGACGATCGACGGCCGCCGCCGGCTGGCGTGCCAGACGTTGTGCCGCGACGGGATGCAGGTGGAGCGCACGCGATGAAACAGGAA
>NZ_JAAGPP010000224.1:0-10413 GCF_017104975.1 Burkholderia sp. Ac-20344 | reverse complement strand
GGCCTCCGTGCCGGAAATCGCCGGGTGCGGCCCTGTCCGCACCGTGCGGCTCTGGCAGCAATGCTAACCCGCGTCTGATTCCTCACGGCAGGCCAGCCTTTGCCTCACGAGAGTCATAGTGTCTAGCGTCGGGCGTCATGTCAGCCGGCAACGCAGGGTATCGATCCACCCCGCGTCACCGCCGGGTTCGGCATCAGCACTCGACGATATTCACCGCCAACCCGCCGCGCGACGTTTCCTTGTACTTCGTCTTCATGTCGGCGCCCGTCTCGCGCATCGTCTTGATCACCGAGTCGAGCGACACGTAGTGCGAGCCGTCGCCGCGCAGCGCCATGCGCGCCGCGTTGACTGCCTTCACCGACGCCATCGCGTTGCGCTCGATGCACGGGATCTGCACCATCCCGCCGACCGGGTCGCAGGTGAGGCCGAGGTTGTGTTCCATCCCGATCTCGGCCGCGTTCTCGACCTGCTGCGGCGTGCCGCCGAGCACGGCCGCAAGCGCGCCGGCCGCCATCGAGCACGCGACGCCCACTTCGCCCTGGCAGCCGACTTCCGCACCGGAGATCGACGCGTTGAGCTTGTAAAGAATGCCGATCGCGGCGGCCGTCAGCAGGAAGTCGATCACGCCCTGTTCGTTCGCACCGGGCGTGAAGCGCGTGTAGTAGTGCAGCACGGCCGGGATGATGCCGGCCGCACCGTTGGTCGGTGCGGTGACGACGCGGCCGCCGGCCGCGTTTTCCTCGTTGACCGCGATCGCGTACAGGTTGATCCAGTCGATCATCGACAGCGGATCCTGCAGCGCACGCTCCGGGCTGCCCGTCAGCGTGCGGTACAGCTGCGGCGCGCGGCGCTTGACCTGGAACGGGCCGGGCAGGTTGCCGTCGGCATCCGGGTTGCCGATTCCGCAGCCGCGCGACACGCACGACTGCATCACGGCCCAGATCTTCAGCAGGCCGTCGCGCGTCTCTTCCTCGGTGTGCCACGCGCGCTCGTTTTCCCACATCAGCTGCGCGATCGACTTGCCGGTCGACTCGGTCAGCGCGAGCAGCTCGGCGCCGGTGCGGAACGGGTGCGTCATCTGCTCGGCCGCGCTTAGCACCTTCGTGTTCGGTGCGCCGGCCGTCACGACGAAGCCGCCGCCGACCGACAGGTAGGTGCGCTCGACCAGCACCGCGCCGTTCGCGTCGGTCGCGCGCAGTTTCATCCCGTTCGGATGCTCGGGCAGCGCCTGGCGGTAGAACGCGATGTTCTCCTTCAGCACGAACGGCACAGGATGCGTGCCGAGCAACGCGAGCTTCTTCGATTTGCGGACGTCCTCCAGCCGCGCGTCGATCGTGTCTGGATCGACGGTGTCGGGCGCGTCGCCGAGCAGGCCGAGCATCACGCCGCGGTCGGTGCCGTGGCCCTTGCCGGTCGCGCCGAGCGAGCCGTACAACTCGACCTTCACGTGGGCCGTTGCATCGAGCTGCCCGTCGCGTTCGAGGCCCTGGACGAACATCAGCGCCGCGCGCATCGGCCCGACCGTATGCGAACTGGACGGACCGATACCGATCTTGAATAGGTCAAAGACGCTGACTGCCATTTCGATTCCTGCCTTGCTATAAGAATAATGCTAGCGCGCCTGCAATGGCAGGCACGCGGCGAGCCATGCGGGCGGCGTTGGGGAAAGTTGCTGTGCGACGCGGGCGTAGCGCCCGTCGAGCCGCGCGGCCAGATGAAAGAGTTCGGTGGCGTTTTTCGGGTCCCACTGCCCCGTGTAGCCCGGCAGGCCGGCCTCGCGGCGCTTCGCGTCGAACGGCACCGGCGAATTCACGAATTCCTCGTGCGTCTTCTCGCCGAGCGCGTACGGCACGAGCCAGTCGAGCGCGGCCGCGAGCGTCGCGCCGTTCACGCCCCGCTCGCGCAGCCAGTTGCGGTTGAAGCGGCGCGCGGCGAGCGCGGCCGTGACCAGCGGCTGCAGATCGTAGACCGCGTAATGCAGCGCATCGCGTTCCTCGAAGTCCCACGTCTTGCCGTCCGGGCCGATGTTGTCGGCGAGATGTTCGACGAACAGCCGCTGCGCGGCGTTCATCATCTTGCGGTCGCCGAGCGTGAACGCGGACAGCGCGATCAGCTTGATCCGGTGGCTCTGCCAGTTGTTGCGCCAGGTGCCGGTGAGCGGGCGCTTCTGCGCGTCGATCTGCGCGACATAGCCGGCGCCGAGCTTCGCGATGAACGCGGCCGTTGCGTTGCGGGTCTTCACCGGCAGCGCGCTCGCCGTCATGTCGTACGCAACGATCAGGCTGTCGAAGCGCGTCTCGTCGATCGGGTTGAAGCTCGGCTGGTAGGTCGCGACCCACGCGGACAGGAAGCGGTCGACGAGCTGCAGGTCGCGCGGCGCATTCGTCACGCGCCACGCGAGCGCGGCGTCGCGCATCAGCTCCATGTCCTTCAGCGCGTCGGCGCTCTGGTCGTAGATGCCTTCGTGCGGCAGCGTGCCCTCGGTGTGCACGCGCGCCATCGCCTTCGGCTGCTCGCCGATGCGCGCGTCGACGCTGCGGATCAGCGCCTGGACGCCCGGCTCGGCCTGTGTCGTCTCGCTCGCCTGCAGTGCCGGCGCCGCGCAGAAATTCATTGCCGCGCGCGCGCTGGCGGACGCGCCGAGACCGGCGGCGGCAAACGACAGCGACGCGACGAGCATCGGCACGTAGCGGCGCGCGTGCGGCCGCCTTTGCGTTGCACCATGGCCCGGAAACATCGGACGCACCATGCGGAACTCCTTCATTGGCTGGATCGCGTGTGATGTTAGCCGGATTGGCGGGCGAACGTGAACCGGTTCGAGCGGCGAACAAAAAAACCGCACGCAACCCCGGGTTGCGTGCGGTGCGGTCACCATCGGACGGCTCCTGGCCTGGCGCGCGTTATGCGTATTCCGACATCGGCACGCACGAGCAGAACAGGTTGCGGTCGCCGTAGACGTTGTCCGCACGGCCGACCGGCGGCCAGTACTTGTTCGTGCCGAGCGACGCGACCGGGTACGCGGCCTGCTCGCGCGAGTACGCGTGCGGCCATTCGTTCGCGGTGACGACGGCCGCCGTGTGCGGGGCGTGACGCAGCGGGTTGTCCTCGCGGTCGGCGCGGCCCTCCTCGACCGCACGGATTTCGTCGCGGATCGCGATCATCGCGGCGATGAAGCGGTCGAGTTCTTCCTGCGATTCCGATTCGGTCGGCTCGACCATCAGCGTGCCCGGTACCGGGAAGCTCATCGTCGGCGCGTGGAAGCCGTAGTCCATCAGGCGCTTCGCGACGTCGTCGACGGTGATGCCGCTCGATTCCTTGATCGGACGCAGGTCGAGAATGCACTCGTGCGCAACCAGCCCGCCCGGGCCCGAATACAGCACCGGGTAGTGCGGCGCGAGGCGCTTCGCGATGTAGTTCGCGTTGAGGATCGCGGTTTCCGTCGCGGCGGTCAGGTTCTTCGCGCCCATCATCGCGATGTACATCCACGAGATCGGCAGGATCGACGCCGAGCCGTACGGCGCGGCCGATACCGCACCGATGCCGTCTTCTTCGCGCGTGTAGCCGGTCGAACGCTGGTTCGGCAGGAACTTCGCGAGGTGCGCGCCGACCGCGACCGGGCCGACGCCCGGGCCGCCACCGCCGTGCGGGATGCAGAAGGTCTTGTGCAGGTTCAGGTGCGACACGTCGCCGCCGAACTGGCCCGGCGCGGTCAGGCCGACCATCGCGTTCATGTTCGCGCCGTCGACGTACACCTGGCCGCCGTGCGCGTGGACGATCTCGCAGATCTCGCGGACGTTCTGCTCGAACACGCCGTGCGTCGACGGATACGTGATCATGATCGCCGCGAGATCCTTCGCGTGCTCGTCGGCCTTCGCCTTGAGATCAGCGATGTCGACGTTGCCCTGCGCGTCGCATGCAACGACCACGACCTTCATCCCGGCCATGTGCGCGGATGCCGGGTTCGTGCCGTGCGCGGACGCCGGGATCAGGCACACGTCGCGGTGGGCTTCGCCGCGCGATGCGTGGTAAGCGTGGATGATCAGCAGGCCCGCGTACTCGCCCTGCGAGCCCGCGTTCGGCTGCAGCGACACGGCCGCGTAGCCGGTGGCCGCGACGAGCATCTGCTCGAGCTGGCCGATCATCTCGCGGTAGCCGACGGTCTGGTCGGCCGGTGCGAACGGGTGGATGCCGCCGAATTCGGGCCACGTGACGGGCAGCATTTCCGACGTCGCGTTCAGCTTCATCGTGCACGAGCCGAGCGGGATCATCGAGCGGTCGAGCGCGAGATCCTTGTCCGACAGGCTGCGCAGGTAGCGCAGCATTTCGGTTTCGGAATGGTGGCGGTTGAACACGTGGTGCGTCAGGTACGCGCTCGTGCGCTCGAGGCCGGCCGGCAGCGCGGCGACGCCGGCTGCGCCCGCGTCCAGCGCGTCGACGGACGGTGCGGTGCCGCCCGCGGCCTGCGCGAACACGGCGAGGAGATCGGCGAGGTCGTCGCGCGTCGTCGTTTCGTCGACCGATACGCCGACTTGCGTGTCGCTCACGCGGCGCAGGTTGATGCGCTTCGCCTTCGCGAATTCGTGAACCTGCGCGGTGCGCGCGCCGGTGTCGATCGTCAGCGTGTCGAAGAACGTGTCGTTGACGGTCGCGAAGCCGAGCTGCTTCACGCCGGCGGCGAGCAGCGCCGCGATGCGGTTCACGCGCAGCGCGATCGTCTTCAGGCCGTGCGGGCCGTGGTAGACCGCATACATGCTGGCCATGATCGCGAGCAGCGCCTGCGCGGTACACACGTTCGACGTCGCCTTCTCGCGGCGGATGTGCTGTTCGCGCGTCTGCAGCGCGAGGCGCAGCGCGGGCTTGCCCTGCGCGTCGACCGTCACGCCGACGAGGCGGCCCGGCATCTGGCGCTTGAATTCGTCACGCACCGCGAGATACGCGGCGTGCGGGCCGCCGAAGCCCATCGGCACGCCGAAGCGCTGCGTGTTGCCGATCGCGACGTCCGCGCCCCAGTCGCCGGGCGGCGTGAGCACGGTCAGCGCGAGCAGGTCGGCCGCGACGACCACGTGGCCGCCGGCCGCGTGGATCGCTTCGGTGAGCGCGCGGTAGTCGCGCACGTCGCCGTTCACGCCCGGGTACTGCAGCAGCACGCCGAATGCATTCGATTGAGCAGCGTCGGCCGCCGGGCCCGTCTTGACCTCGATGCCGACCGGCAGCGCGCGCGTGCGGATCACTTCGAGCGTTTGCGGCAGCACGTCGTCGGCGACGTAGAACACGTTCGACGCCGGCTTGCCGGTGCGCTGCAGCAGCGTCATCGCTTCGGCCGCGGCGGTGGCTTCATCGAGCAGCGACGCGTTCGAGATCGCGAGGCCCGTCAGGTCGGCCACCATCTGCTGGAAGTTCAGGAGCGCCTCGAGGCGGCCCTGGGAAATTTCGGGCTGGTACGGCGTGTAGGCCGTGTACCACGCCGGGTTTTCGAGCACGTTGCGCAGGATCACGGCCGGCGTGTGCGTGTCGTGGTAACCCTGACCGATATACGAACGGAACACCTGGTTCTTGTCCGCGAGAACCCGCAGTGCGGCGAGGGCTTCGGCCTCGCTCTTCGGCTGCGCGAACGGGCCGAGCGGCAGCGTTTCGACGCGGCGGATCGAGGCCGGGATCACGGCCTCGATCAGGGCGGCGCGCGACGCGAAGCCGAGCGTGTCGAGCATGGCCTGCTGGCTGGCGGCGTCGGGGCCGATGTGGCGTTCGGCGAACGCATCGTGCGTTTCGAGCGCGGCGAGCGAGAGGGGCGTGCGGTTCATCAGGCGGTCCGGGTGTTCGAGCTTCATGGCGTTCCTTGGTCGGCCGGAGTGGGCGCTTGGGCGCTGACTCGGGCCCCATCCTTTGCAGTCGGCCCGAGCGGGCGCGTGGGCGCCGGCTCGGGTTCCGCACGGGGCAGGGCGGCTGACCGGCCCCGTGCGGTTCGGGGGAGAGTTAGTCGATCAGCTTGCTGTAGGCGTCGGCGTCGATCAGCTTGTCGGTCGATGCGCCGGCCGCGAGCTTGATCTTGAAGAGCCACACGCCGTACGCGTCGCTGTTCACGCCTTCCGGGGCGTCGGTGGCTTCCGTGTTGGCGGCGATGATCTCGCCGGACACCGGCGAATAGATGTCGGAGGCAGCCTTCACCGATTCGACGACGCCGACGGCGTCGCCTGCCGAGACCGACTTGCCGACTTCCGGCAGTTCGAGGAAGACGATGTCGCCGAGCGTGCTCTGCGCGTGATCGGTGATGCCGACCGTCAGCGTGCCGTCGGCTTCGGTGCGGACCCACTCGTGTTCGTCGGTGTATTTCAGATCGGCCGGGACGTTGCTCATCGGATGCTCCTGGATAAAAGGGTGTGTTCGTTCTGCTGGCGCGCCGCCGGGGCGCGCCGGGTGTGGTGTTGCGCCGGGCGCCATCTCCCGGCTTCCCGGGAGGCGGGCCTCCCGGCCGTTACGCAGCGAGGACCTTGCCGTTGCGCACGAACGGCAGTTTTACCACGCGCGCGGGAAGATTCTTGTCTCGAATTTGCACCTGGACCAGGTCGCCGATCTGGACGGCCGCCGGCACGCGTGCGAACGCGATCGATTCCTGCATCGACGGCGAGAACGTGCCGCTCGTGATCTCGCCTTCGCCGTGCGGCGTGACGACCTTCTGGTGCGCGCGCAGCACGCCGCCCGCCTTGCCGTTTTCCTTCTGCAGGATCAGGCCGACGAATGCGGCGCGGGTGCCGTTGGATTCCAGTGCGGCGCGGCCGACGAAGTCGCGCGGCGCGGAGAGGTCGACCGTCCACGCGAGGCCCGCGTCGAGCGGCGAGACGGTGTCGTCCATGTCCTGGCCGTACAGGTTCATGCCGGCCTCGAGGCGCAGCGTGTCGCGCGCGCCAAGCCCGCACGGGCGCACGCCGTTTTGCTGCAGCGCGTTCCACAACGCTTCGACGTGCACGGCCGGGACGATCACTTCGAAGCCGTCTTCACCGGTATAGCCGGTGCGCGCGACGGTGAGATCGCCGAACGGCGTGCCGGCGACCTGCGCGGCGTTGAACGGCTTCAGCTCGCTCGTTGCGGCACGCGCGGAGGGCACGGTCGACCAGGCTTTTTCGCGGGCGTTCGGGCCCTGTACGGCGACGATCGCGAAATCGCGGCGCGGCGCGATCGTGACGCCGAAGCCGCCTTGCTCGTTCAGCTGGTTGAACCACGCGATGTCTTTCTCGGCCGTGCCGGCGTTGACGACGACGCGGAAGAATTCTTCGGTGAAGTAGTAGACGATCAGGTCGTCGATGACGCCGCCCTGCGGATTGAGCAGGCACGAGTAGAGTGCCTTGCCGGGCGTCTTGAGCTTGCCGACGTTGTTCGCGATCGCATGCTCGAAGAATGCGCGCACGCGGCTGCCGGTGAAATCGACGACGCACATGTGCGACACATCGAACATGCCGGCATCGGTGCGCACGGCTTCATGTTCTTCGATCTGCGAGCCGTAGTTGACGGGCATGTCCCAGCCGCCGAAGTCGACCATGCGGGCATTGAGCGCGCGGTGCGCGGCGTTGAGCGGGGTGTGATTCAGTGCAGTCATCGAGGCCTCAGGCAAGGCGCTTGCGCGCGGATCAGAACGGCCATGTGCCGACCACCGCGGCCGACGGCCTGCGAGCGATCCGGTACATGCCCCTCTGTCCTCGATACCTGAGAGATTGCGCTGCCGGCCAGGCCTGGCGAACGCGCGCCCCTTCGGTGGGCAGCTTGCCCGCGCAGCCGATGCGCTGCGGGCTACTGCCGCTCTCCAGAGTGCGGGGAGAGTGTGGCCCGCGCAATGCGCGGACGGGATTCCCCGACGCGGTCGGTCCTTTTGCCTGAGAGTTTGCGGGTGTGCCCCTTCGGCGGCGCAACCGGTGCTGGAACAGCACGGTTACACGCTCTCCCGACGCGTGCGGGCGACTGTACGCGAGCGGGTGAGCCTTGTCAATTTGAGCAAAAGAATGTCGCTTCGCGACAAGCGGCGGCGGCCGGCGACAAGCGGTGCCGCCGCTTTTTCCACACCGGCGGGCGCCAGTGCGTTACTCGCCGATCGCGCGCGCGGCCGTGTCGAGTTCCTGGTTCAGCACGCGCTGCTCGTCGCCGGACAGGCCGCCGCTGTGCTGCGCGGACATGTCGTTCGCTTCCTGGCGGATCACGTCGAGGCGGTGATGAAGCTGCGCGCCGTACGGCGGCGGGTAGTAGCCGCCGTTCACGCGCGCATCGATGCGGCGATGCAGGTTGTCGATCCGGCCCTGGATCTGCTGCATCCGCTCGTTCGCGACGACCTGCGGATTCGGCCGCGGCGGGGGCGCCGGGCGGACCGGCTGCTGCGGCTGCACGATACAGGCCGCAAGCGAGGAAACCAGGACGCAGCACGCTGCCGCGCGAATCAACCGTTGCATCAACATTCTCCTGACGGATTGGTGTCGGATCGACTTTTTTGAGAAACGCGTCAGACCGGTCGGACGCTGACTTTCGTTCCCCCGGCATTTGTAACCGAATGTTCCGGCTGATCCGGATGCGGGTACGCCGGCCGGCCGCCAGCGGCCGGCGCGGTGTCAGATCGTGCGGCGCACGAACGGCAGCCGGCGGCCGTCGTGCTCGCTCTGCGCGGCAAGCTCGATGATCGTCATCACGTCGACGGCATCCTGCGCGGTGACGGGGAACGGCGCGCCGTCGCGGATCGACGCGGCGAGCGTGCGATAGAACTCCGCGTACTGGCCGTCGAGCGTCGGCACGGGGCGCTCGACCTCGACTTCGCCGTCGAGCTCGCGCAGCAGGCCGGGCGGGTTGCCGCCGCCGAATTCGACGTCGTCCGCGGTGAGGCCGGCCTTGAGCTGGTCCTCCTGCGTGTCGAGCCCGAACTTCTGGTAGCTGCCGCGCGTGCCGTGCAGCGTGAAGCGCGCCGGTTCGATCGCCGACAGCGCGCTCGCATGCAGCGCGACGTCCTTGTCCGGATAGCCGAGCTGCAGGTGCACGAAATCGGGCGCCGCGCCGTTGTCACGGCGCGTCTTGACGGTCGCGCTCACCGTTTCCGGCAGGCCGAACAGCACGAGCGCCTGGTCGATCAGGTGCGGGCCGAGGTCGAGCAGCAGGCCGCCGCCGCGGGCGGGCTCCTCGCGCCAGCGCGTGCGCGGCGTCGGCCGGAAGCGGTCGAAGTGCGACGCGAAATAGGTCAGCCGCCCGAGCTCGCCCGAATCGACGATGCGGCGCACGGTGAGGAAATCGCCGTCCCAGCGGCGGTTGTGGAACGGCGCGAACAGCCGGCTGCGCGCGTTCGCGAGCCGCGCGAGCGCGAGCGCTTCATCGGCGGTGAGCGTGACGGGTTTGTCGACGACCACGTGGCGGCCGGCTTCGAGCACCTGGCGCGCGAGCGCGAAGTGCGTGTCGTTCGGCGTGGCGATCACCACGCATTCGATGTCGTCGAGGCCGAGCAGCGTGTCGAGATCGGGGACGACGCGCGCGCCCGGATACGCAGCCTGCGCGCGATCGGGCTGACCCGTCGCGATCGCGGCAACTTCAGTACGGCCGCTCGTGGCGATCACGGGCGCGTGGAACGTCGCGCCGGCGAAACCGAAACCCATCAAACCAATCCTGAGCAATGACGACATGGCAATCCCTGGCTGCGAAGGAAACTAAAGGATGGTGCGCCGAGACGGCGCGAAGACGACCGGCTATTTTGGCATGACGTTGCCCGTTGCACCGGCGCGTTCGGGCGAAACGCGCGGTGCGATGCGGCGGTTGCGCAAGGAAAGCCGGCATTTTGCGCGCCCCGGCGTGCCGTACACGCGGGGTTGCCTGCCGGCCCGCGCGGTGAACGGCCGGCGCACGGGCGCCGTGCCGCGTCATGGGGCTGCCTGCTGCCGCACGGCGGCGGCGACCTGCGCGGCCCACACGGCGCAGGCGGCTTCGCCGGGGTGGAAGCCGTCGGTAGCCATCAGGTGGCGCTGGAGCGGCAGCTCGACGCGCAGGAACGTACAGTGCGGCTGCGTGGCGGCCCACCCGGCAAGCGCCGTGTTGAGCCGCTTCGCGCGCAGCCCGAGATACCACGCGAGCGGCTGCGGCAGCGCCGGAAAGCGCTCCATCGGCGGCACCGCCGACAGGATCGCGTGCCCGATCCGGAAGCGTGCGGCGAGCAGCCGGACGAGCTCGGCCTGCTGCGCCTGCCAGCGGGCCGGCGGCACGCCGCCCGTCACGTCGTTGACGCCGAGCGACGTGACGGCCACGTTGAACGGCTCGGCCGGCTCGGTGGCGAGCCAGTCGACGAGTTCCTGCGTGGTCAGGCCGGTGCGCGCGAGCAGCTTCCAGCTCACGCGGTGGGTGGCCGCGAGCACGCTCGCCAGTTGCCCGGACAAGGCGTCGCGCTGCGTCGCGACGCCGACA
>NZ_JAAGPP010000223.1:0-10601 GCF_017104975.1 Burkholderia sp. Ac-20344 | reverse complement strand
GCTCGGCCGTGCCGCGCTGCTGGCGCTCGCGCTGACGCGCGACGACCCGCGCGCGCGGCAGCGCAGAGTCGCGGTGGTCGGCGCAACGGCGTACGGGCGTGTCGCGGTCGAGCGGATGCAGCTCGCGCCGCAGGGTCCTTTCGTGGCGGCGTGCGTATTCGACGACGACGCACAGGCTGCCTCCGGCGGCATCGGCGGCGTGCCGGTGATCGACGACTGGAACGCGTTGCGCGACCTGATTCGCGGCGGCGAGATCGACGAGGTCTGGCTCACGCTGCCGATGTCGCACGAATGGCGGATCCAGCGCATCGTCCGCGAGTTGCGCGACGAGTTCGTGGAACTGCGGCTGTTGCCCGATGTGCGGCAGATGGCGGTGGTCGATCGCTCGGCCACCGACGTGCTCGGCATGCCGGCGATCAATCTCGCGACTACGCCGCGCTCGGCGCCGGAGCTGTGGGCGAAGTTCGCGTTCGACCGGCTGTTCGCGTTCGGCGTGTTGATTCCGATGCTGCCGCTGCTGTCGATGCTGGCGATCGCGGTCAAGCTTTCGTCGCCGGGGCCCGTGCTGTTCAGGCAGCGACGCAAGGGTGTCGACGGACGGGAGTTCGACATCCTGAAGTTCCGGACGATGCGCGTGCATCGCGTACAACCGGGTGTCATTCAGCAGGCATCGCGCAACGATTCACGTATCACGCGCGTCGGCGCGTTCCTGCGGCGCACGTCGCTCGACGAGCTTCCGCAGTTCTTCAACGTGCTGTTCGGGCAGATGTCGGTCGTCGGCCCGCGCCCGCATGCGATCGAACACGACGACTTCTACCGGCAACTGATCGACTGCTACATGTACCGCTACCGCGTGCGGCCCGGCATCACCGGATGGGCACAGGTGAACGGCTATCGAGGAGAGACGCGCAAGGTCGAGGCGATGGAAGCGCGCGTGAAGTTCGATCTGTTTTACATGCAGAACTGGAGCTTCTGGTTCGACATGAAGATCATCCTGTTGACGGTCGTGCGGGGATTCTTCGGGCGCAATGCATTCTGAGGATGACGAATCACCCGTGAGCCGGTGCGTTGTGCGATCGAACGTACCGACCGCAGCGCAGGCGACGGACACACTGACGGCACAGCAGCATCCCGCGTAACGGGGTGTCCGGCGGCGCAAAAGCGCGCCGCAGCCATCGGAATGGTCACGATCATGTCAACGTCGATTCGGGAGCGAAGCGCACCGGTACTGCAGGAAGCGCGCGCGGAGCGGGGCGTCGGCACAGCCGCGTATACCGCGCGGCTGTGCCGGCTCGCAATCAACGGGAAATTCACCGCGCAGCGCATGACGGGCGTTCAGCGCGTGGCATACGAGCTGACGGCCGAACTCGCGCGCATCGCGAGCGCCGACGATGCGCCGTCGCTCGTCGTGCCGTCCGATCACGATCTGGCGGCCATGCCGGCCGGCGCGCGGTCGCTGACGTCCGGGCGCCGGCACGGCGCGCTGTGGGAACAATGGACGCTGCCGCGCACCACGCGGGGCCGGACCTTGCTGAGCCTGTGCAACATTGGCCCGCTGGTCAAGCGCGATCAACTGCTGATGATTCACGACGCGGCGATTTTCGATCAGCCGGCCGGCTATTCGATGGCGTTCCGCCTCTGGTACCGCTTCGCGTTCTCGATCATGAAGCGGCGCGCGCGCCATATCGTGACGGTCTCGCATTTTTCGCGGGCGCGGCTGGCCGCGCGGCTTGGCGTGTCGCCTGCGCGCCTGTCGGTCGTGCCGGGTGCAGTCGATCATATCGACCGCATCGATGCCGATCCCGGCGTGCTGTCGCGCTTGAATCTCGAGACGGATCGCTACGTGCTGTTCGTCGGGTCGCTCGCGCCCGGCAAGAATCTCGTGCGCGCCCTGGCCGCGGTCGCGCTGATGCGCGAGTCTCACCCGACGTTGCGCTTCGTGATCGCGGGGGGCGCCAATGCGAAGGTCTTCGGCGCACGGGCGGGCGGCCTGCGCGAAGACGACCCGTACGTCACGTGGGCCGGTTACGTGAACGACGGCGAGCTGAAGGCGCTGTACGAGCATGCGGGCTGCTTCGTGTTTCCGTCGCTTTACGAAGGATTCGGGCTGCCTCCGCTCGAGGCGATGCGGTGTGGCTGCCCGGTCATCGTGTCGCACGAAGGGGCGCTTCCGGAAGTCTGCGGCGGTGCAGCGCTGTTCTGCGATGCGTACTCACCGCCGGATATCGCCGCGACGATCGCACGCGTGATGGACGATTCAGAACTGCGGGCCCAGCTGCGCACGCTGGGCCGCGAGCACGCGCAGCGGTTCAGCTGGCAGCGCTCGGCGCGCACGTTGCTCGACATCGTCCGCGCCGATGCCTGACGCGCGATGACGCAACGTTGCGTGCGGGTTGAGCGATCCCGACGGAGTCTGCGATAGCCACGTTCGACGACGTTGCGATTTCATGTCAGTCCCCAATTTCAGCAGACCTTCTGCGTGCGCCAGACGCCACGCTGATTCCAGTCAACACATGCGTGTCCAATGGGTTTATCCTGCGTCGAATGCGTCCGGTGCCTCGTGTATCCGGACGCACATCCGGTCGCGGTGGCAGCGGTGACGCCTGCCCGCCGCGCACCGGCGCGACACCGCGCGCCGCATGCGCCGCGCGGAACCCGGACCAGGAGAGACGGCCATGGCGCTCGACGAACAACAACGGCAGACGCTGAAGCAGCGGCTGAACGAGAGCGAGCAGACGTTGCGTGCGGACATCCGCACGAGCGAAGACCAGCGCGCGTCGGAATCCTACGCAGACCTCGCCGGCGCGTCGCCGGACGAGGGCGACGAGGCGAATGCGGATCTGTTCGTCGACGTCGATCATGCGTTGATCGGCATGAAGCTGACCGAGCTGCGCGCGATCGGCCGCGCCCAGCAGCGGATGCGCGACGGCAGCTACGGCGAATGCATCGACTGCGACGGTTCGGTCGGCTACGAGCGCCTGCTGGCACGCCCGGCCGCCGAACGCTGCACGCATTGCCAGTCGATCTACGAGCGGCACTACGCTACGACACCGCGCGCCTCCCTCTGACTCTGGCGTCGCGACCGTCACGGCGCTGCACGTCCGGCGAGGCCGGCGTACGATGATGAACGGGCGCCCGGCGGCGTCAGTATGCGGCGCCGGGCGGGCAGACGCCGTCGCGCACGCGCGCGGCGCCATCCACGTGGAAGGGAGCCACGCCGATCATGCCGATTCACAACGCCGGGTGTGCGGCCGTGTTCGCCGAGATTGCCGACATGCTCGAGATCCAGGGCGCCAATCCGTTCCGGGTGCGTGCCTATCGCAACGCAGCACGGACGATAGCCGACTACGGGCGCGATATCCCGACGATGATCGCGAACGGCGACGATCTCGGAAAGATTCCGTCGATCGGGCCCGATCTCGCGTCGAAGCTGCGCGAGATTGCCGCGACCGGCACCTGCGAACTGCAGCAAACGCTGCGCCATGCGCTGCCGGGCGCGATCGTCGAGCTGCTCGACGTGCCGGGGCTCGGCGCGAAACGCGTGAAGGCGCTGCATGAAGCACTGCACGTCGATTCGCTCGAGCAGCTTCGCGCGGAAGCGAAGAGCGGGCACGTGCGCGAGTTGCCGGGCTTCGGTGCGAAAACCGAAGCGCATCTGCTCGAAGCGATCGACGACCGGCTGAAGCGTGAACCCCAGCGTTTCCTGTTGCCGGATGCGGCGCACTTGCTGCTGCCGCTGCTGGAACGCCTGCGCGCGATCGCGGGCGTCGGCAAGGCCGTGCCGGCCGGCAGTTTCCGCCGCCGCCGCGAGACGGTCGGTGACCTCGACATCCTCGTGACCGCGCGCGATCCGGCGGCCGTCTTCGAAGCGTTCGTCGGCTACGGCGAGGTGGCGCGCGTGCTTGCGCACGGCAAGACGAAGTCGAGCGTCGTACTCGCCAGCGGATTGCAGGTCGACCTGCGCGTCGTCGATGCCGATGCGTTCGGCGCGGCGCTCGTCTACTTCACCGGATCGAAGGCACACAACATCGCATTGCGCAGGATCGCGCAGGCCGGCGGGCTGAAGATCAACGAGTACGGCGTGTTTCGCGGCGACGAACGGATTGCCGGCGCGACCGAGGCGTCGGTCTACGCTGCGATCGGGCTGCACGACGTGCCGCCCGAATTGCGCGAGGATCGCGGCGAGATCGACGCGGCGCGCGCGGGCACGCTGCCGGCGCTGGTCGAGCGCAAGCACGTCCACGGCGACCTGCACGCGCATACCGACGTATCGGCCGGCCGCGACAGCCTGCGCGCGATGGCCGATGCGGCACGCGCGCGCGGGTTCGCGTACCTCGCCATCACCGACCGGGCACCGCATGCCGGCAGCGGCCGCAACACCTTCGACTGGCTTGCCCGGCAGATCGACGAGATCGACCGCCTCAATGCGTCGTTCGACGATTGCGTGCTGCTCAAGGGCGTGGAGGCCGGCATTCGCGAGGACGGCAGTCTCGATGTGCCCGACGCGATGCTCGGCCGGCTCGATCTTGTGATCGGCGCGGTACGGGACGGCTTCGAGCTGTCGCGCGACGCACAGACCGCGCGCATGCTGCGCGCGATGGACCATCCGCATTTCACGATTCTCGCGCACCCGACGGGCCGCGTGCTCGGCGAGCGCGACGCATGCGAACTCGACGTGCCGCGTGTGATCGCGCACGCTGCGGCGCGCGGCTGCTTCGTCGAGCTCGATGCGCAGCCGCGGCGGCTCGACCTGCCGGACATCGGGTGCCGCGAGGCCGCGCAGGCCGGCGTGCCGGTGGCGATCGGCTCGGATGCGTGCAGCACGGACGAACTCGACAATCTCGCATACGGCGTCGATCAGGCGCGACGCGGCTGGCTCACGCGGCCCGACGTGCTGAACACGCGCACGCTTGCACAATTGCGGCCGTTGCTTGCACGCACGATGGGAGCGGCCGGCGCGTCGAAGCGCCGCGGCACGAAGGGCGCGTGAACGCGACCGGCGGCCGTGCTCGAGCGCGGTTACGTCATGCCAGCACGCCGGCTGCCGGCACATAGGGCAGGCCGAGCGCCAGCGCGACCGCTTCGTACGTGATGTGCCCGTCGCACACGTTCAGGCCCGCGCGCAGATGCGGATCGTCGGTCATCGCCTGCTTCCAGCCCTTGTCCGCCAGCGCGAGCGCATGCCCGAGCGTCGCGTTGTTCAGCGCGAAGGTCGACGTGCGCGCGACTGCGCCGGGCATGTTCGCGACGCAGTAGTGCACGACGCCGTCGACGACGAAGGTCGGGTCCGCGTGCGTCGTCGCATGCGAGGTTTCGAAGCATCCGCCCTGGTCGATCGCGACGTCGACGACGACCGCCCCCGTGCGCATCGTCGCGATCATGTCGCGCGTGACGAGCCGCGGCGCCGATGCGCCCGGCACGAGCACGGCGCCGATCACGACGTCGGCATCGCGCACGGCTTCGTCGATCGTGTGCGCGTTCGAGCAAACGGTCGCGATCCGGTTGGCGAAGACGAGGTCGAGCTGGCGCAGCCGGTTCACGTTGGTGTCGAGCACGGTGACGCGTGCGCCGAGGCCGACCGCCATCTGCAGCGCGCCGGTGCCCACCACACCCGCACCGAGCACGACGACATGCGCGGCCGGCACGCCGGGCACACCGGCCATCAGCAGGCCACGCCCGCCGCGCGGGCTTTCGAGGTGGGTCGCCGCGACCTGGATCGACATGCGCCCGGCCACTTCGCTCATCGGCGCGAGCAGCGGCAGGCCGCCGCCGGGGCCCGTCACGGTTTCGTAGGCGATGCAGACGGCGCCGGACTTCACGAGCGCGGCCGCCTGTTCGGGATCGGGGGCGAGATGCAGGTACGTGTAGAGGATCTGCCCGCGCCGCAACATCGCGCATTCCTCCGGTTGCGGCTCCTTGACCTTGATGATCATGTCGGCGCGCGCGAAGACTTCGTCGGCGCCGTCGCAGAGCGATGCGCCCGCGGCCGTGTAGTCGTCGTCGAGCAGGCCGATCGCCGTACCCGCGCCGCGCTGCACCAGCACGCGATGGCCGTGCCGCGTCAGTTCGTGTGCGCCGGCCGGCGTGAGGCCGACACGGTATTCGTGGTTCTTGATCTCTTTCGGCACGCCGATCAGCATGAGTCGCCTCCATGGCCTTCGTTATCGTTGTCGTGCAGGTGCGCAATGCGGCGAACGATGCACGTGCGGCCGATCGCGCGGGGGCGTATCGACGGCAGTACTGGAATAACAGGGTAGTAGTGCGCGGAGGGAAGTCAAGCGGCCGGCCCGCGTGCCCCCGTGGGCACACTGCATCGCAACATGCGTTGCGGCGGGTTGCGACCGGACGTCGCAATGCGCGGGTTGCCGGGTTTCGGTATCGTCACGTGTGTCGCGGGCCGGGGCCGCGTGCCGGATCTTTGCCGGCAACACATCGACATAACGAGACAACGAGACGAGGGCATTGACCGACATGACCGGAGCGTATTTCAGCGTGCCGACGCTTTGCGCAATCGCGCTCATTCACGTTTACTGGGCGTTGGGCGGGCGGCGGGGCAAGCGCGCGGCCATTCCGGAGCAGGACGGCGAGCCGCTGCTGCGGCCGACCGCCATCGGCACGCTTGCCATCGCGGCGGCATTGCTGGGCGGCGCGTGCGCGGTTGCCGCGCGTGCCGGCTGGCTGGGGCCGAACACGTATCCCGGCGCGATCTCGTTCGCGGTCGTTGCGTTCGCACTGATCTTCGCGGTGCGGGCAGTCGGCGATTTCCGTTACGTCGGCTTCTTCAAGCGGATTCGCGGGTCGCGTTTCGCACGGATGGACACGCTGTATTACTCGCCGCTTTGCGCGGCGCTGGCGCTGTCCATCGCGTCGATGTTCTGGCCGTGGTGAACGTGCGTCTCAGCGCACGGGCCCGTCCATCTCTATAAGGTATTCCGCCGGCACGGTGTCGGTCAGCCATACGCCGTTTTCGGCGACGAAGAACGTATGGCCTTGCCGATGCATGCGCTGTGCATCGACTTCGAGAATCACGGGCACGCCGTAGCGCGAGCCGACGGCCAGCGCCGTCCGGATGTCCGGCGACAGATGCACGTGATGACGGGCGCCGGGTTTCAGCCCTTGCGCCCGAATCGAATCCAGGAAACGCGTCGCGGTGCCGTGATGGAGACGCTCGGGCGGCTGCGCAACCGGATAGCGGCGCTGCACGACGGGCGTCGAATGGCCTTGTACCGCACGGATGCGACGGCCGTCGTCGGAAAGGGCGAAGCGCTGCTTGTCGTTGGTCGCGCAGACGGTCTTGAGCGTTGCGCGATCGAGCGGGTGCCCGTGGCGGGCGGCGCCGGCGATCAGGTCGCCGATGTCGGCCCAGCCTTCCGGGTCGAGTGGCAGCCCGATCCGTCTGCGGCGCGTGGCGCAACAGATAGCTGAGGTATCGGCTGATGCGGGTCGCGTCGGGCGCCGGCAGTTCGTTCTTCTGTGTACTCATGAGACGCGGAGGCTACCAGCCTGCCAGGCAAACCGGCCCCCTCGGGTGCGCTGCGTGGCTGGAAAGAGACAGTCTTCGGCGCAGCTCGCCCCACAACAATCCTCTCCCTGACATTCGCATCAGCCGATCGTCACGCGATCCTTGCGCGTTCCGGCTTCCGGATTTTTCAATTGTTGCGATTTTCGATGTATTGAATTGCATTGACGCCCCTTTTGATGGAACCGGTTCCATATATAATTCGCGGCACTTGTCGCCGGACCCGAAAGAGGGTCGTGCACGTCGCGCTTGCTGCCGGCAAACGCGACGTCTAAGTTGATTGAGGGTCATGAGCGATGAGGGGCAGATGCGGGTAGATGCCTGCATTTGTCAGACGATAAGGCTCGCAAAGAAGCCAATCCGCGCAGCGCAGCCTGAACCGGCGCAATGCGCGGCTGCATGAAGCGCTGCCGCGCATTGCGCGGGCGGCGCCTGCAGCGAGGTTGTTCGCAACAGACGAAAGAACAGGACGGCCAGCCGGGAGCGGCATGGCTGCCATGCCGGACATGCCGCATGCGGAGTGCGCGCGTCCGGGCCCCGATCCCCAACGATCAACATCCGACCATGTCCACGCCACCTGACAAACCCAACTCGCGCCGCCGTTTCCTGCGCACGTCGGTCGCGCTCGTGCCGATCGCGTCGGTCGCCGGCTGCGACCTGCGCTCGTCGTCGACTTCCGCGACGGCAGGCAACGCGCCCGGTGCATCGGCCAACGCCGACCGCGCCCCGTACAAGCCGACCTTCTTCGATGCGAAGGAGTGGGCATTCGTCCAGGCCGCCGTCGACCGGCTGATTCCGGCCGACGCCGAAGGCCCCGGCGCGCTCGAATCGGGCGTGCCCGAATTCATCGACCGCCAGATGGAGACGCCGTATGCGCACGGCGCCACCTGGTACATGCAGGGGCCGTTCCAGCAGGGCGTGCCCGAACTCGGCTACCAGCTGAAGCTGGTGCCGCGCGACATCTACCGGCTCGGCATCGCGGCGGTCAACCGCTATTGCGAGAAGACCCACGGCAAGGCGTTCGCAGATCTCGACGCGCCGACGCGCGACACCGTGCTCGGCGCGCTGGAGAAGGGCGGCGCGCAGATCGACGAGGTGCCGCCCGGCGTGTTCTTCGGTCAACTGCTGCAGAACACGCGCGAAGGCTACTTCTGCGATCCGGTGCATGGCGGCAATCACGACATGGCCGCGTGGAAGATGATCGGCTTTCCGGGCGCGCGCGCGGACTTCATGGATTTCGTCAACCAGAACGGCAAGCCTTATCCGTACGGCCCCGTCTCGATCAACGGGGAGCGCAGCTGATGGCCGCAGAGAAAAAACCGCATGTCGATGCGGTGATCGTCGGCTTCGGCTGGACCGGCGCGATTCTCGCGAAGGAACTGACCGAAGCGGGCCTGAACGTCGTCGCGCTTGAGCGCGGCGAGTATCGCGACACCTATCCGGACGGCGCGTATCCGAACACGATCGACGAGCTGACCTACAACGTCCGCAAGAAGCTGTTCCTCGACCTGTCGAAGACGACCGTGTCGATCCGCCACGGCCTGCAGGACACCGCGCTGCCGTACCGGCAGCTCGCCGCGTTCCTGCCGGGTGAAGGCGTGGGCGGCGCGGGGCTGCACTGGTCGGGCGTGCATTTCCGGATCACGCCGGAAGAGCTGCGCCTGCGCAGCCACTATGAAGAGCGTTACGGCAAGAAGTTCATCCCGGAAGGGATGACGATCCAGGACACGGGCGTGACCTACGACGAACTCGAGCCGCATTTCGACTTCGCCGAGAAAGTGTTCGGCACGTCGGGGCAGGCGTACAAGGTCGGCGGCAAGGTGGTCGGCGACGGCAACGTGTTCGAAGCGAACCGCAGCGACAACTTCCCGCTGCCCGCGCAGCTCAACACCTATTCGGCGCAGCGCTTCTTCGACGCGGCCAAGTCGCTCGGCCTGCATCCGTACCGGCTGCCGTCGGCGAACACGTCGGGCCCGTACACGAACCCGTACGGCGTGCAGATGGGGCCGTGCAACTTCTGCGGGTACTGCAGCGGCTACGCGTGCTACATGTATTCGAAGGCGTCGCCGAACCTGAACATCCTGCCCGCGCTGAAGCAGGCACCGAATTTCGAGCTGCGCTCGAAGTGCCACGTGCTGCGCGTGGACCTCGACGATACGAAGAAGCGCGCGACGGGCGTGACCTACGTCGACCCGGCCGGGCGCGAAGTGCACCAGCCGGCCGATCTCGTGATCGTGGCCGCGTTCCAGTACCACAACGTGCACCTGCTGCTGCTGTCGGGCATCGGCAAGCCGTACGACCCGATCTCGGGTGAAGGCGTCGTGGGCCGCAATTTCGCGTACCAGAACCTGTCGACGATCAAGGCGTTTTTCGACAAGGACACCTACACGAACCCGTTCATCGGTGCGGGCGGCAACGGCGTCGCGGTGGACGATTTCAACGCGGACAACTTCGACCACGGCCCGCTCGGCTTCGTCGGCGGCTCGCCGCTGTGGGTGAACCAAGCCGGCGCGAAGCCGATCAGCGGCATCGCGACGCCGCCCGGGACGCCGCAGTGGGGTTCGGCGTGGAAGAAGGCGGTCAAGGACAACTACGCGCACACGATCTCGATGGACGCGCACGGCACCAACATGTCGTACCGCGACGTGTATCTCGACCTCGATCCGACCTATCGCGATTCGTACGGCCAGCCGCTGTTGCGGATGACCTTCGACTGGAAGGACAACGACATCAAGATGGCGCAGTACGTGACCGGGCAGATGAAGAAGATCGCGGAAGCGATGGGGCCGAAGGCGATCGGCGTGTCGACGCGCGAGTTCGGCAAGCACTTCGATTCGCGTGCGTACCAGACGACCCACCTCGTCGGCGGCGCAATCATGGGCACCGACCCGAAGACGAGCGTGCTGAACCGCTACCTGCAGTGCTGGGACGTGCACAACGTGTTCGTGATGGGCGCCTCGGCGCTGCCGCAGGGCATCGGCTACAACCCGACCGGGATCATCGTGGCGCTGGCCTACTGGTCGGCACGTGCGATCCGCGAGCAATACCTGAAAAATCCCGCCCCGCTGGTGACCGCATGAAA
>NZ_JAAGPP010000222.1:0-10522 GCF_017104975.1 Burkholderia sp. Ac-20344 | reverse complement strand
CGCGGCGCGCCGGGCCGCCTGCCCGACATCAGCGCGCATTCCGACCTGACCGGCGTCGCGCTGAACTTCCCCGCGCCGTTCGCGAAGGCGGCCGGCACGCCGATGCCGTTCAGCTTCACGCTGCAGCCGGCGCCGCAGGCGGACGGCAAGCGCCTCGAGCACGCCGACCTGACGCTCGGCCCCGTGTCCGCGACCTACCTGCTCGACGCGACGCGCGGCCAGCCGCTGCGCGCGGTGCGCGGCGCGATGGGCATCCACCGGATGCCCGACATGCCGCAGGACGGCGTGAGCGCGGCCGTCGACGTCAACGAACTGGACGCCGATGCGTGGCTCGCGCTCGCCCATACGCTGAAGCCCGACACGCCGCGCGCGCCGGAGCCGCAGGCCGCGCCGCGCGTCGATTTCGCGAGCTTCGCGCCGAAGCGCTTCGCGTTCCATTTCGGCACGCTGAAGCTGCTCAAGCGCAACTGGGAAAACGTGATCGTCGGCGCGTCGCACATCGACGAGCTCTGGCAGGCGAACATCGCGTCGAACCAGGTGTCGGGCTACCTGTCGTGGGCGCCGGGCGGCGGCCACAACGGCGCGGGCGTGCTGAACGCGCGGCTCGCGAAGCTCGTGATCCCGGACAGCGCGCAGCACGACCTCGTCGGGCGTGCGATGAACCTGCCGACGCCGACCGACCGCCCGATGCCGTCGATCGACCTGATCGTCGACCAGGTCGTCGCGCGCAACCACGACATCGGCCGCCTCGTCGTCAACGCGCGCAACATCGACGAAGCCGGCACGCCGGTCTGGCAGCTCGACAAGCTGGAGCTGTCGAACCCGGCCGCGAAGCTGACGGCGACCGGCAACTGGCGCACGTCGCGCCGTGCGCTCGCCCGCGGCGCCGACGAGAACGATGCGCCGCGCCGCACGGTGTTCGACTTCAAGCTCGACATCGACAACGCGGGCGCGCTGCTCGACCGCGTCGGCCTGCCGCGCACGCTTGCGGACGGCCATGGCACGGTCACCGGCAAGGTCGGCTGGCGCGGCGGCCCGACCGCGCTCGACTTCCCGTCGCTCGGCGGCCAGGTCGCGCTCGATCTCGAACACGGCCAGATCCTGAAGGTCGATCCGGGCGCGGCGAAACTGCTCGGCGTGCTGAGCCTGCAGAGCCTCGCGCGCTTCCTGACGCTGAATTTCCGCGACGTGATCGGCAAGGGGCTGCCGTTCGACAAGATCACCGGCACCGGCCGGATCTCGAACGGGATCGCCCGCACCGACGACTTCTCGATGATGGCGGGGCCCGCGAACGTCACCGTGCGCGGTGCGGTCGATCTCGGCACCGAGACGCAGGACCTGCATGCGCACGTCGCACCGAAAATCAGCGCGGGTGCAGCCGCGATCGGCGCGGCCATCATCAACCCGCTGCTCGGCGTCGGCGTGCTGGCCGCGAACTACGCACTGTCGGAGACGCTGTCGCACGCGTTCGCGCTCGACTACGCGATCACCGGCTCGTGGGCGCACCCGCACATCGAGCGGGTGCGGGGCGATCAGGGTAAGATGAATCACGGTCCGGCCGACACGGTGAATCATTGAGCCGCGCGTCGAACCGCACACGGTGCCGGGCCGCACCCCATTTATGACGCAACCGATCCTGCGATGACCGACCCTACCCGTTCCGCCACGCCCTTCCAGGTCGCCGCGCTGCAGATGGTGAGCACGCCGGACGTCGCGCGCAATCTCGCCGAAGCGCGCCGCCTGATCGCGGAAGCCGCCGGCGAAGGTGCGCAGCTCGTGCTGCTGCCCGAGTATTTCTGCTTCATGGGCCACCGCGACACCGACAAGCTCGCGCTCGCCGAACCCTACCAGGACGGCCCGATCCAGCACTTCCTCGCAGAGGCCGCGCGTCGCCACGGCATCTGGGTGATCGGCGGCACGCTGCCGCTGAAGGCGCCGGAGCCCGATCGCGTGCTCAACACGACGCTCGTGTTCGATCCGTCCGGCCACGAAGCCGCGCGCTACGACAAGATCCACCTGTTCAACTTCGAGAAAGGCGACGAGTCGTTCGACGAGGCGCGCACGATCCGCGCGGGCGATACGGTCGTCGCGTTCGACGCGCCGTTCGGGCGGGTCGGCCTGTCGGTCTGTTACGATCTCCGCTTTCCGGAACTGTATCGCAGGATGGGCGACTGCGCACTGATCGTCGTACCGTCGGCGTTTACGTATACGACGGGCCGCGCGCACTGGGAAACGCTGCTGCGCGCGCGGGCCGTCGAGAACCAGTGCTACGTGCTCGCGGCCGCGCAAGGCGGCAAGCACGAGAACGGCCGGCGCACCTGGGGCCACAGCATGCTGATCGACCCGTGGGGCGAGATCGTCGCGGTCCGCGACGTGGGCGCCAGCGTCGTGCTCGGTGCGATCGATCCGCAGCGCATCGCCGACGTGCGCCAGAGCCTGCCCGCGTGGCGGCACCGCGTGCTGACCTGAATCCGGCCGCGCCGCTTGAAACGCCGCGCGGCCAACCCATCTGCCCAGCAGCACCCGACAACTTTTTGAGAAACCCCGATATCCGCATGAACATCATCGAACCCGGCATCCGCAACCTCGCGCTGGCGAAGGACATCCTGCTCACGCCGTACGGCCTCGACGAAAGCCTGCTCACGCGCACGATCGCCGACATCTTCACGCATCGCGTCGACTACGCGGACCTGTACTTCCAGGCGACCCGCAGCGAAGCGTGGAGCCTCGAGGAAGGCATCGTCAAATCGGGCAGCTTCAGCATCGACCAGGGTGTCGGCGTGCGCGCGGTCGCGGGCGACCGCACCGCGTTCGCGTATTCCGACGACCTGTCGCCGGAAGCCATCGCGCAAGCCGCCGCGGCCACCAAGGCGATCGCGGCGGCAGGCGGCGGCCGCCAGAAGATCAAGGCGGCGACGTCGCTGAAGGGCATCTCGGGCCGCGACCTGTACCTGCCGTCCGATCCGCTCGCATCGCTCGACGCGACGGCCAAGGTCAAGCTGCTCGAGCGCATCGAGCAGATGGCGCGCGGCCGCGACCCGCGCATCACGCAGGTGATGGCGGGCCTCGCCGGCGAATACGACGTCGTGCTCGTCGCGCGCAGCGACGGCGCGCTGGCGGCCGACATCCGCCCGCTCGTGCGCGTGTCGGTCACGGTGATCGCCGAGCAGAACGGCCGCCGCGAGATCGGCTCCGGCGGCGGCGGCGGCCGCTTCGACTATGGCTACTTCACCGATGAAGTGCTGTCGCGCTACGTCGACGACGCCGTGCATGCGGCGCTCGTGAACCTCGACGCACGCCCCGCGCCGGCCGGCGCGATGACGGTCGTGCTCGGGCCGGGCTGGCCGGGCGTGCTGCTGCACGAGGCGATCGGCCACGGCCTCGAGGGCGACTTCAACCGCAAGGGTTCGTCGGCATTCGCGGGCCGGATCGGCGAGCGGGTGGCCGCAAAGGGCGTGACCGTCGTCGACGACGGCACGCTGCCGAACCGCCGCGGCTCGCTGAACATCGACGACGAAGGCAACCCGACGCAGTGCACGACGCTGATCGAGGACGGCATCCTGAAGGGCTACATCCAGGACACGCTGAACGCACGCCTGATGAAGATGCCGGTCACGGGCAACGCACGGCGCGAGTCGTACGCGGCGCTGCCGATGCCGCGCATGACCAACACGTACATGCTGAACGGCGACAAGGATCCGCAGGAAATCATCGCATCGGTGAAGAACGGCCTGTACGCGGTGAACTTCGGCGGCGGTCAGGTCGACATCACGAACGGCAAGTTCGTGTTCTCGGCGTCCGAGGCGTACATGATCGAGAACGGCAAGGTCACCTACCCGGTGAAGGGCGCGACGCTGATCGGCAGCGGCCCCGAATCGCTGAAGGACGTGAGCATGATCGGCAACGACATGTCGCTCGACACGGGTGTCGGCGTGTGCGGCAAGGAAGGCCAGAGCGTGCCGGTCGGTGTCGGCCAGCCGACCCTGCGCATCGACAGGATGACGGTCGGCGGTACGGCATAACCGCATCGCGGCGCAGACATTCCGCGCATTTTGAAGAAAGCGCGCGGAATGTCCGCATTTTCGACGTCCCCCGGTTGCCAGCCGCCCGGCGACGGGGTATAAATTCCGAATCAACTTTTTTGACGAACCGAATCTCCGTCATGTCCGCCAAGTTTTACTTTTACTTTTTTTGGTATCTCAGACCACTGGCGGATCGAGAGGGTTGATGGCGCGTAAAGCGCAACCGAAATTCCCGAAAAACCGCCGGCGAACCCGGCGGTTTTTTTTTTCGCCCTTCGCCACCCGGTCGCCGCCGCAGCGGTCCCGCGGCCCCGACCGAAACCACTGAATCGCTTGAATTGATGAATCTGCCGCACGCGCACTCGCACTGACCGAACGGCGCGCGGAACCAAGGAGAAACAGCATGCCCCCGCACAACACCGACGACGTCCGCATTCGCGAGCTCAAGGAACTGACGCCGCCCGCCCACCTGATCCGTGAATTCGCGTGCTCCGAAGCCGCGTCCGAGCTGATCTACAACTCGCGCCAGTCGATGCACCGCATCCTGCACGGGATGGACGACCGGCTGATCGTCGTGATCGGGCCGTGCTCGATCCACGACACGAAGGCGGCGATCGAATACGCGGGCCGGCTCGTGAAGGAACGTGAGCGCTTCAAGGGCGAACTGGAAATCGTGATGCGCGTGTACTTCGAGAAGCCGCGCACGACGGTCGGCTGGAAGGGGCTCATCAACGATCCGCACCTGGACAACAGCTTCAAGATCAACGAAGGGCTGCGCACCGCGCGCGAACTGCTGCTCCAGATCAACGAGATGGGGCTGCCGGCCGCGACCGAATACCTCGACATGATCAGCCCGCAGTACATCGCCGACCTGATCTCGTGGGGCGCGATCGGTGCGCGCACGACCGAGTCGCAGGTGCACCGCGAGCTCGCGTCGGGGCTGTCGTGCCCGGTCGGCTTCAAGAACGGCACCGACGGCAACGTGAAGATCGCGGTCGACGCGATCAAGGCCGCATCGCAGCCGCACCATTTCCTGTCGGTGACGAAGGGCGGCCATTCGGCGATCGTGTCGACGGCCGGCAACGAGGACTGCCACGTGATCCTGCGCGGCGGCAAGGCGCCGAACTACGACGCGGACAGCGTGAACGCCGCGTGCGCGGACATCGGCAAGGCCGGCCTCGCCGCGCGCCTGATGATCGACGCGAGCCACGCGAACAGCTCGAAGAAGCACGAGAACCAGATTCCCGTGTGCGCGGACATCGGCCGCCAGATCGCGGCCGGCGACGCCCGCATCGTCGGCGTGATGATCGAATCGCATCTCGTCGAGGGGCGCCAGGACCTGAAGGAAGGTTGCGAACTGACCTACGGCCAGAGCATCACCGACGCGTGCATCGCGTGGGACGACAGCGTGAAGGTGCTCGAAGGCCTCGCAGAATCGGTGAAGGCGCGCCGCGTCACGCGCGGCAGCGGCAACTGATCGCCTCGCGTGCCGCAACAAAAAAGCCCGGCTCGCGCCGGGCTTTGTTTATTGGCCGGAGACCTTCCGCCAGTACATCACTCGAGCGCGCCCGAACCGAAGATTTCGGTGTTCACGCGTTCCGGCGCGACGCCGAGCGCGACGAGCGCGTCACGCTGCGCCTTCATGAACCCGATCGGGCCGCAGATGTAGTAGTCGGCGTCCGGCACCCGTGCGTATTGCTGCACGCGTTCCGGCGTAAGGCGCCCTTCCAGGTCGTAGTCGATGCCGGCGCGATCGTTCGGACCGACCAGCTCGTACAGCACCGTGCGCTTGACGTTCGCGTGCTCGCGCACCGCATCGTTCAGCCAGTCGCGGAACGCGTGCACCGCGCCCGAGCGGCAGGCGTGGACGAACCGCACTTCGCGCTGGCTGCCCTCGGCGATCAGCGTCGACGCCATCGACATCATCGGCGTGATGCCGACGCCGCCGGAGATCAGCACGACCGGCGTCTCGACGCCACGCTTCAGCGAGAATTCGCCCATCGGCGCGGTGACCTCGACGATCGCGCCCTCTTCCACGCCGTCGTGCATCAGCGTCGACACCTTGCCGGCGGGAATGACTTCCGGCTTGCCGGCCTCGCGCTTCACCGAGATGCGCAGCCACTTGCCGTGCGGTGCGTCGGACAGGCTGTACTGGCGCGGTTGGTCGACACCGAGGTCGCCGACGAAGCGCTTCACCGTGATGTACTGGCCGGGCTCGAACGTCGGCGCCGCGCCGCCGTCGGCCGGCGTCAGGTAGAACGACGTGATCTCGTCGCTTTCGCGCACCTTGCGCTCGACCTTGAACGGACGGAACCCGCTCCACGCCGCGCCCGCGTACAGGTCGGCCTCGACGCCGATCAGGATCTGCGCGAGCTGGCCGTACGCGACGCGCCACGCCTCGAGCGTGTCGGCATCGACCGCGTCGCCCAGCACTTCGACGATCGACGCGAGCAGGTTCTCGCCGACGATCGGGTAATGCTCGGGGCGGATGTTCAGGCTCGCGTGCTTGTGCGCGATCTTGGTTACGGCGCCGCCCAGCGCGCCGAGGTTGTCGATGTTCGCCGCATACGCGTAGACGGCCTTCGCGAGCGTTTCCGGCTGGCTACCCGTCTTCTGGTGCGTCTGGTTGAACAGGTTCTTCAGTTCCGGATGCCGCGCGAACATGCGCTGGTAGAAGTGCTTCGTGATCGTCGCGCCGTGCACGGCGAGGACAGGGGCAGTGGCCTTCACGCGAGCCATCTGGTCAGCGGTGATGTGGGTCATGTTCGTTCTCCGTTAAACATGCACATACAATACATTTTTAAAAATGAGTGCCCCTCGGGCAAATTGTCGCAGCGCGATAAAGGGGCGAAGCGTCAGCGGGCCCGGCCGCGCTCCCACAGCACGTCCGATCCGCCGTCGGTGCGGTTCAGCACGCGCGCCAGCACGAACAGCAGGTCCGACAGCCGGTTCACGTAGCGCCGCGGTGCATCGTTGAGCGTTTCGGTGCGCCCGAGCGCGACGATCGAGCGCTCCGCGCGGCGGCACACGGTCCGGCACACGTGCGCGAGCGACGCCGCGCGCGAGCCGGCCGGCAGAATGAATTCCTTCAGCGGCGGCAGCGTCGCATTGTAGTCGGCGAGCCAGCGGTCGAGACGCGCGAGATGCGTGTCGTCGAGCACCGTATGGCCAGGAATGCACAATTCGCCACCGAGATCGAACAAGTCGTGCTGGATCGTCACGAGCGCCGTGCGGATAGCGTCCGGCAGCGTTTCGGCGAGCAGCACGCCGAGGTTCGAGTTCAGTTCGTCGACGTCGCCGATCGCGGCGATCCGCGTGTCGTCCTTGGCGATGCGCCGGCCGTCGCCGAGGCCGGTGGTGCCATCGTCGCCCGTGCGCGTGGCGATCTTGCTCAAGCGGTTGCCCATGCGGATGTCCTCTCGTGCGCGGCCGCGAAGCGGCCCGTTTGGGTTCGAACGCGATTATCGCAGCCCGCGGCGGCAGGCGCAGCGGGCGTTACAGCGTAGAATGGGCCGAAACCCTGCAGCACGGGAGCCGGGGCGGCGCCAACGCGCCCACCCGGATCGACAAGGAGACGTACGTGAATCACCCTGCCCCGCCGGCCGCCACGCGCCGCCCCCTTCCCCCCGCCATGCTCGATGCGCTGCGCGCCGCCTTCGGCGAGCGCGTGTCGACCGCCGAAGCCGTCCGCACCCACCACGGCCGCGACGAATCGCCGTTCGACCCGCAACTGCCCGACGCCGTCGTGTTCGCGCACAGCGCGGACGACGTGCGCGAAGTCGTATCGCTGTGCTCGCTGTACAGCGTCCCGCTGATCCCGTACGGCGCCGGCTCGTCGCTCGAAGGCCACCTGCTTGCGGTGCGCGGCGGCGTATCGCTCGACCTGTCGGACATGAACCGCGTGCTGTCGATCAACGCCGAAGACCTGACCGTGACGGTCGAGCCGGGCATCACGCGCAAGGCGCTCAACGAAGCGCTGCGCGATACCGGCCTGTTCTTCCCGATCGACCCGGGCGCCGACGCGAGCGTCGGCGGGATGACCGCAACCCGCGCATCGGGTACCAACGCCGTGCGCTACGGCACGATGCGCGAGAACGTGCTGGGCCTGACCGCCGTGCTCGCCGACGGCCGCGTGGTGAAAACCGGCTCGCGCGCCCGCAAGTCGTCGGCCGGCTACGACCTCACGCGCCTGTTCGTCGGCTCCGAAGGCACGCTCGGCGTGATCACCGAGATCACGCTGCGCCTGCATCCGCTGCCCGAAGCCGTGTCGGCCGCGATCTGCACGTTCCCGTCGATGGGCGACGCGGTGCGCACCGTGATCGAGACGATCCAGATCGGCGTGCCGATCGCGCGCGTCGAATTCGTCGATGCGCTCGCCGTGCGCTCGATCAACCGCCATTCGAACCTGACGCTCGCCGAAGCGCCGACGCTGTTCTTCGAATTCCACGGCACCGAGGCCGGCGTGAAGGAACAGGCCGAACTCGTGCAGGCGCTCGCCGGCCAGAACAACGGCCAGGGCTTCGAATGGGCGACCCGCCCCGAAGACCGCAGCCGGCTCTGGGCCGCCCGCCACAACGCGTATTTCGCGATGCTGCAGCTGAAACCCGGCTGCCGCGCGGTGACGACCGACGTGTGCGTGCCGATCTCGCAGCTCGCCGCGTGCGTCGAGGAAACCGAGGTCGACCTGCGCGCATCGTCGCTGCCCTGCCCGATCGTCGGCCACGTCGGCGACGGCAATTTCCACGTCGCGATCCTGATCGACCCCGACAAGCCCGAGGAACTCGCCGAAGCCGAGCACATCAACGACCGGATCGTCGAACGCGCGCTGCGCCTGGGCGGCACCTGCACCGGCGAGCACGGCGTCGGGCTGCACAAGATGCGCTTCCTGCCGAAGGAGCACGGCGACAACGCGATCGATACGATGCGCGCGATCAAGCTCGCGCTCGATCCGCGCAACCTGATGAATCCGGGCAAGATTTTCACGTGCTGACACGGCGGCGCGACACCGCGCCGCCTGCTGCAGGAGACCCAATGAACGCTCCCGTCGAACTGTCGAGCGCGGCACGCGCGCAGCGCCAGCGCGAAGTCGTGCAGGCGCTGATGGCCGTGCTGCCGACGCACTGCCTGCTGTACCGCGACGAAGACACGGCGCCGTACGAATGCGACGGCCTGTCCGCATACCGCCGCCTGCCGCTCGCGGTCGCACTGCCCGAAACGGAATCGCAGGTGCAGCGGATCGTGCAGATCTGCCGCCGCATGGAGGTGCCGATCGTGCCGCGCGGCGCGGGCACGAGCCTGTCGGGCGGCGCGCTGCCGATCGCGCTCGGCGTTGTGCTGTCGCTCGCGCGCTTCACGCGCATCGTCGAAGTCGATCCTTACGCGCGCACGGCGACCGTGCAGCCCGGCGTGCGCAACCTCGCGATTTCGGAAGCTGCCGCGCCGTACGGCCTGTATTACGCGCCCGATCCTTCTTCGCAGATCGCGTGCACGATCGGCGGCAACGTCGCGGAGAATTCCGGCGGCGTCCACTGCCTGAAATACGGGCTGACCGTGCACAACGTGATGCGGGTGCGCGCGGTGACGATCGACGGCGAGATCGTCGAGTTCGGCTCGCTCGCGCTCGACATGCCGGGCCTCGACCTGCTCGCCGTGATGATCGGCAGCGAAGGGATGTTCGCGATCGTCACCGAGGTCACGGTGAAGCTGATCCCGAAGCCGCAAACGGCCCAGCTCGTGATGGCGAGCTTCGACGACGTCGTCAAGGGCGGCGAGGCCGTCGCGGCGATCATCGCGTCGGGGATCATCCCGGCCGGGCTCGAAATGATGGACAAGCCGGCCACGCAGGCCGTCGAAGCGTTCACGCACGCGGGCTACGACCTCGAGGCGAAAGCGATCCTGCTGTGCGAATCGGACGGCACGCCGGAAGAAGTCGCCGAGGAAATCGTGCGGATGACGGCCGTGCTGCGCGAGCACGGCGCGACGCGCATCCAGGTCTCGCGCAACGAGAGCGAGCGGCTGCGCTACTGGTCGGGCCGCAAGAACGCGTTCCCGGCCGCCGGCCGCATTTCCGCGGACTATTACTGCATGGACGGCACCGTGCCGCGCCGCGCGATCGGCCCGCTGCTCGCGCGCATCGAACAGCTCGAAACGCGCTACGGGCTGCGCTGCATCAACGTGTTCCACGCGGGCGACGGCAACATGCATCCGCTGATCCTCTACAACGCGAACGATCCGGACGAACTGCACCGCGCCGAGCAGTTCGGCGCGGAAATCCTCGAATGCTGCGTGGAATTCGGCGGCAGCGTGACGGGCGAGCACGGCGTCGGCATCGAGAAGCTCAATTCGATGTGCGTGCAGTTCTCGCCGCAGGAGCGCGATGCGTTCTTCGCGGTCAAGCGCGCATTCGATCCGGCGGGGCTGCTGAACCCGGACAAGGGCATCCCGACCCGCGCGCGCTGCGCCGAGTACGGTCGCCAGCACGTGCGCGGCGGGCTGCTGCA
>NZ_JAAGPP010000020.1:0-85284 GCF_017104975.1 Burkholderia sp. Ac-20344 | reverse complement strand
TGGCAAGTCTCGGCATCCACGTTACGGACGGCGTCGGGATATCCCGGCCAAACCCCTATCAGCGATCACCAGCCACCCACCAGGCCCGGTGACAACACCCCCCGGATCATGACTGCGACTGGGGGCGGGAATCATGCCGGGCCTGGCTGGCCAAAGCCCCAATTATCGGGGCGTGAAGATAGTAACGGGGGGCGGCGTCATCGGCGATTGACATCGATTGGGTGACACAGTGACGCCTCCCGCATGACACAGCCCGTCATCCGCACGGGTAGACTGCCGGTTTCGCTGTCGAAAAAAGGGCGCGGTATGGACCGGTTCCTGAGCATCGAGGCATTCGTCAGGGTGGCGGAGGCGAGCAGCTTCGCCGAGGCGGCGCGGCAGCTTGGCGTGACCAGCTCGGTCGTGACGAACCGCATCCAGCAGCTCGAGAAGTTCGTCAACGCGCCGCTGTTCCACCGCAGCACGCGCCACGTGCGCCTGTCCGAAGTGGGCGAGGCGTTCTATCGCGAGTGCGCGGAGGTGGTGGGGCGCGTCAACGAGCTGACGGACCAGATGCGCGAGCTGCGAGCGACGCCGACCGGCCGGCTGCGCATCCAGATGCTGCCCGGTTTCGCGCTCGACCACTTCGGTGCGCCGCTGATGGAATTCAACCGGCGCTACCCGGGCATCCAGCTCGACGTCATCGTCAATGACCGTGTCGTGGACCCTGTCGAAGAAGGGTTCGACATCGCGTTCCAGATCTTCCCGCCGATCTCCGAGTCGCTGATCGAACGGCGGCTGTTCACCGTCAGGCGCCTCTTCTGCGCGTCGCCTGCGTACCTCGACGCGCATGGTGCGCCACAACATCCGCACGACTTGCTGCAGCACACCACCGCGCTTTATTCGGGCTATCCGTCGCGCAACCGCTGGACGATGGCGCGCGGCGACGAAGTCGTCGAAATGGAGCTGCCGGGCATGATCCGCTCGAACTCCGTGCACCTGCTGCGCGAGTACGCGCTGTCGGGCGGCGGTGTCGTGTGCCTGCCGACGCTGGTGGCGAGCGAGGCGCTCGTCGCCGGCCGGCTGGTGCCCATCCTGACCGACTACGAACTCGCGCCGCTGAGCTTTGCCGCCGTTTATCCCGCAACGCAGCGACAGGCGCTGAAAGTGAAGGCGCTGGTCGAATTCCTCGCGGAAACCATCGGCGACGAATCGCCGTGGGATCGTCCGCTCCTGGAGCGCGGCTGGGTGCGTTGAACCGCGCGGATTATTCGCGAAACGCAAATGCCGTAGTCGCCGTCCCGTGCCTTGTTGCGGTGGGGCCTTGCCCCTAGAGTGGAATCCAACAAGCGGTTCAACTCAGGAGACAGAAATGACCGACACGGCATTCCATACCGTCTTTGGTTCGCTCGACCGTTACCGGAAGGGCGAGATCGAAATCACCAGCGGCAGCGCTCAACACTACGCGTTCTCGAATGTCTTCGAGGTCGCGTCGAAGTCGGCCCCTTACGAAAAGGTCGTCGCCGGCAAGAACCTCGAATACGTGATCGAAGTGCTGCGGACCGATGGCGAGTCGCCGTGGTTCGCCTGCTCGCACGACGAGTTCGTGATCCAGATGGATGGCGAAGTCCGGATCGAATTCATCAAGCTCGATGCGCCGCCGACATCGGGGCGCGGCACCGTGAGCGCCGGTGCGCAACCGGCCGGCAGCAAGATGGGCTCCGTCGTATTGCGTCAGGGCCATCAGGCGCTGCTGCCGGCCGGCTGTGCGTACCGCTTCACCGCGAGCCAGCCGGGCGTCGCGCTCGTGCAGACCGTCCTGGGCGAGCTGTCGGTGGAGAAGTGGGCCGACATCTGCCTGCACTGATTCGTCCGACCTCATTCGACTATTCCAGGAGACACGTTATGGCCACCCTCGAAACCCTCGACCCCTCCGTGGGCTTTGCCGCCGATCTGGTGCAAGCCTCCGAAGCCGATCCCGTCACCGGCTACCGCCGCTTCCAGCTCGGCGCGTTCGAATTCCAGCGCGACGAATATTTCGTGAAGATCAGCTGGCCCGCGAAAGGCCAGACACGCACGCATGCGATGCCGGCGGACGCATTCCTGCGCGCGATGATGCGCGACGTGGCGTGGGGCTTCTTCTACGGCTGGGTGAACTTCGACCACGTGTTCGGCACGCGCAATCACTACGGCAAGGTGGACATGTATGCGGGCACGTTCAACGGCATCCTGAAGGACGCCGGGGTCGACTACACCGAGACCTTCGACACGCCCGCGATCATGGCGACCTTCAAGGCGATGCTGCACGACTGGACGAACGAAGGCTTCGATCCGTTCGCGGCGCCCGAGGAAACGGGCACGGCGTTCGGGCGCAAGCACGGCGACAACGGTTCGGCGATCGAGCGTACGCGCATCGCGACGCGCCGCATGCCGGGCCTCGAAGGCGATTCGCCGCTGCGCGACGACCTGCCGGTCAATCGCGCGTTCCGCGACGTCGCGCAGGACGAACCGGAAGTGCACGTCGAGCCGGGCTTCGAAGGCGAACTCCACGCGTTCAACCTGTTCAAGTACCTGTCGCGTTCGGACGTGACGTGGAATCCGTCGGTCACGTCGGTGTGCGGGCGCAGCCTGTTCTGCCCGACCACCGAAGAATTCATCCTGCCGGTGTTCCATGGCAACGACCGCGTCGAATGGTTCCTGCAACTGTCCGACGAAATCGTGTGGGACATCGGCGACAAGAACACCGGCGCGCCGCGCGCACGCGTGACGATGCGCGCCGGCGACATCTGTGCGATGCCCGCCGACATCCGGCATCAGGGCTATTCCACGAAGCGGTCGATGCTGCTGGTCTGGGAAAACGCGACGCCCGATCTGCCGCAACGCTACGAGAGCGGCGAGCTCGCGCCGTATCCGATCGCGTTCTGACGAGCGCTTGCGCTTTCGCTTCAGATTCAGCTTCTGCAATACACCGAGGACGATTCATGCAAACCCAACTCTTCATCGACGGGCGCTTCGTTGACGCCGTCGACCGCGGCACGATCGACGTGCTGAATCCGCACGACGGCTCCGTCATCGCGAAGATCGCGGCAGCCACCGCGGCGGACGTCGACCTCGCCGTCGAAGCCGCCACGCGTGCGTTCCCCACATGGTCGGCGCTGCCGGCCGCCGAACGCGGCCGGTTGCTGCTGCGCCTCGCCGACGCGATCGAGGCCAGCGCGGAGGAGCTGGCGCAGCTCGAATCGCTGGACACCGGCCACCCGATCCGCGATTCGCGTGCGCTCGACGTGCCGCGCACGGCCGCGTGCTTCCGCTACTTCGGCGGCATGGCCGACAAGCTGCAAGGCTCGGTGATTCCTGTCGAAACCGGCTTCCTGAACTACGTGCAGCGCGCGCCGATCGGTGTCGTCGGCCAGATCGTGCCGTGGAATTTTCCGCTGATGTTCACGAGCTGGAAGATGGGCCCGGCGCTCGCGGCCGGCAACACCGTCGTGCTGAAGCCGTCGGAAATCACGCCGCTGTCGACGCTGCGCATCGTCGAGCTGATGGCCGAGGTCGGGTTTCCGGCAGGCGTCGTCAATATCGTCCCCGGCTACGGGCATACCGCCGGCCAGCGGCTCGCCGAACATCCAGGTGTCGGCAAGATCGCATTCACGGGATCGACGGCCACCGGCCGCCGGATCGTCGAAGCGTCGCAGGGCAACCTGAAGCGCGTGCAACTCGAACTGGGCGGCAAGGGCGCGAACATCGTGTTCGACGATGCCGACCTCGACGCGGCCATCAACGGCGCCGCGTGGGCGATCTTCCACAACCAGGGGCAGGCGTGCATCGCCGGATCGCGTCTCGTGCTGCACGAACGCATCGCGGACGCGTTCCTCGAGCGATTCGTCGCGCTCGCGTCGTCGATCCGCATCGGCAACCCGCTCGACGCCGATACCGAGATGGGGCCGCTGACGTCGAAGCAGCACCTCGAGCGCGTACTGTCGTATGTCGACGTCGCGCGCGAGCAGGGCGGCCGTGTGCTCACGGGCGGCAGCGCGCCGCAAAATCCGGCGCTCGCCAACGGCTACTACGTGCGCCCGACGGTCATCGAGGCCAAGAGCGCGGCCGACCGCGTCGCGCAGGAGGAAGTGTTCGGCCCGTTCGTGACGGTGCTGCGCTTCGGCAGCGACGACGAAGCGCTGGCCATTGCCAACGCAACCGAATACGGGCTGGGCAGCGGCCTCTGGACGAAGGATCTTTCCCGCGCACACAAGATCGCGTCGCAGATCAATGCGGGCATGTGCTGGATCAACTGCTACAAGCGCGTCAATCCGGGCAGCCCGTTCGGCGGCGTGGGCCAGTCGGGCTACGGCCGCGAGATGGGCTTCGAGGCGATGCACGACTACACGGAAGCGCGGTCGGTGTGGGTCAACGTCGACGGCAACGTGCCGCCGCATTTCAAGCGCTGAGGTTGGCCATGGATCGCTTCGTCTATCAGGGCACCCCTTCCCGTGTGGTGTTCGAATGGGGCGCGCTCGACAGGCTGCCGGACGAGCTGTCGACGCTCGGCGCCCGCCGCGCGCTGATTTTGTCCACGCCCGAGCAGCGGCCGCTCGCCGAGCGCGTGGCGGCGATCCTGGGCGAGCGTGCTGCGGGCATCTGCGCGCAGGCGGTCATGCACGTGCCGGTCGAGGTCGCGCACGCGGCTCGCCAGATGGCCGGCGAGCTGGACGCGGACTGCTGCATCGCGATCGGCGGCGGGTCGACGATCGGGCTGGGCAAGGCCATTGCGCTCGAGTCGGTGCTGCCGATCCTGGCCGTGCCGACGACGTATGCCGGCTCGGAGATGACGCCGATCTTCGGGCTCACGGAAGGCCGGCTGAAGCGCACCGGGCGCGACGCGCGCGTGCTGCCGCGTACGGTGCTCTACGACCCGTCGCTGACGTTGTCGTTGCCGCCGGACATTTCCGCGGCGTCCGGCATCAATGCGATGGCGCACGCCGTCGAGGCGCTCTATGCGGAAGATGCCAACCCGGTGATCAGCCTGATGGCGGAAGAATCGATCCGCGCGCTCGGCGAAGCGCTGCCCGTGGTCGTGCGCGATCCGGCGAACCGCGACGCGCGTAGCCGTGCGCTGTACGGCGCGTGGCTTGCGGGAACCTGCCTGGGCGCGGTCGGCATGGCGTTGCACCACAAGCTGTGCCACACGCTCGGTGGCACTTTCAACCTGCCGCACGCGCAGACGCATGCGGCGATGCTGCCGCATACCGCGCACTACAACCACGCTGCCGCGCCCGATGCGCTGCGCCGCGTGGCGCGCGCGTTGGGCGGGCACGACGCGGCTGAAGCCGGCCCGCTGCTGTTCGCGCTGAACGCGCAGCTCGGCATCGCACCGGCGCTCGCCGAACTCGGGATGCCGGAGGCGGGTCTCGACGAAGCGGCCGACCTCGCGTGCCGCAACCCGTATGCGAATCCGCGGCCGATCGAACGTGCGGCGATTCGCGCGCTGCTTCAGCACGCATGGGAAGGGCGCGCGCCGCAATGAACGGCCCGACGCGTCAACGGAGACAGACATGAGCCATGACCACCATGACGGCGACGCGAGGCTGACCGGGCAGGTCGTCGCCAGCTTCGACGGCACGCCGAATCCGCGCCTGCGCGCGCTGATGCAGAGCCTCGTGCGGCATCTTCATGCGTTCGTCCGCGAAACGGAACTGACGGAGGCGGAGTGGATGGCGGCGATCCGCTTCCTGACCGACACGGGGAAGATGTGCGACGACGCGGTGCGGCAGGAGTTCATCCTGTTGTCGGACACGCTCGGCGTCTCGATGCTGGTCGATGCGATCAACCATCGCTTCGCGACCGGCGCAACGGAAACGACCGTGTTCGGCCCGTTCTATATCAAGGGGATGCCCGAGCGCGCGTATGGCGAGAACATGGCGCTCACACCGGGCGTGCCGGCGGTCGTGCGCGGCCGGGTGCTGACCACCGACGGCAAGCCGGTGCCGAACGCCGTGCTCGACGTATGGCAGACCGCGGAAAACGGCATGTATTCCGGGCAGGACACGGCGCAGCCGCACGGCAACCTGCGTGGCCGCTACCGGACCGACGCCGAAGGCCGCTACGCGATCGTGACGATTCTGCCGATCAGCTATCCGATCCCGACCGACGGCCCGGTCGGGAAGATGCTCGACGCCACCGGCCGGCATCCGTGGCGGCCCGCGCATCTGCATTTCATGATCGATGCGCCGGGCTGCCGTACGCTGGTTACGCATCTGTTCGACGAAGACGATCCGTACCTGAAGTCGGACGCCGTCTTCGGCGTGAAGCCGTCGCTGATGGTCGCGTATCGCCGGTGCGAAGCGGATGACGCGCTCGCCCGTCAGTTCGGCCTGGCCGGCCCGTATCGCGAAGTGACGTACGACTTCGTCCTCGACCGGAGCTGACCGCCATGGCGCGATTTTTCGCGGTGTTCGCGACGGACCAGCCGGGCATGCGCGACGTGCGCGATCGCGTGCGGCCGATTCATCGGAGTTACCTGCGCTCGGCCGACCAGCACGGCGTGGTGGTGCGGCTCGGCGGCCCGACGCTGGACCCGCACGGCGACGCGATGAACGGAACGCTGCTCGTCGTGGAGGCGGACGACATTCATGCGGTGATGCAGTTCGTCGGCAACGATCCTTATGTGAAGGAGGGGCTGTTCTCGCACGTGGAGGTGCGGCCGTGGGACTGGAGCCTCGGCAACCCCGAGCAGAGGGTGTGAGACATGGAAGCACGACAACTCTGCCGCTTTTCCGATGTGCCCGACGGCGGCGCGCGGGTCGTCGATGAAGCATGCATCGGACGTCCCGTGATCGTCGTGAGACGCGGCGAGCAGGTGTGGGCTTATGTGAATCGTTGCCCGCACTTCTCGGTGCCGCTCGATTTCGTACCGGGTAGCGTTTCCTGTTACCGGTCGCAGGTATTGATGTGCGCCCATCACAGTGCGCTGTTCCGGTTCGATGATGGCGTGTGTATCGATGGGCCTTGCTCGGGATCGGCGTTGGACGCCGTGGCTGTCGAGGTGGATTCCGCTGCGTGGGTCATCTATCGAGGCGCTTGATTCGAGTGTTTCGATGAGTGCGGGCAGGGCCGGTTGATACGGCCTTTATCGTACTTATCAATCAGTAAAGCTAATCATATTTCAGGTATCCGGTAATCGACGCCTGAATGAAGGCGATTCCTTGTGCAGCACAGAGCGAGCACCTGCCACGTAGCGGGTGGCGGCCTTGCCTTTTCATAAAAAAGACGGAGACAACATGAAACTCAGGTTTGGAGCAGTGGCGATTCTTGCCGTGGCGCAGGGCGCATGGGCACAGAGCAGCGTGACGATGTTCGGGCTGATTGATGCCGGCATCTCTTATGTCAGCAACGAGGGCGGTGGGAAGAACGTCAAGTTCGACGACGGGATATTCGCGCCCAATCTATTCGGCTTTCGCGGCACGGAAGACCTCGGTGGCGGATATCGCGCGACGTTCGCGCTCGTGAACCAGTTCTCGATGGCGAACGGCAGCATCATCGGGACCGGGATTTTCGGGCGCAATGCGTACGTGGGCCTCGAAAGCAACCGGTTCGGCAGCATCACGCTGGGCAATCAGTATGACTTCATGGTGGATTCGCTGTTTTCAAAGGGCAATACGATTTCGCGGGACATCTCGGGGCTGTATGGCTTCCGGAATGGCCCGTTTCAGCGGCTCGCGCTTCCGAACAATCCGACCGGTGCGTTCGATTGGGACCGCACGGCAGGCAGCAAGCCGATCGCGAATGCCGTCAAGTACCGTTCGCCGACGGTCGCGGGTTTTTCCGGTGGGGTGATGTATGCGTTTGGCGGGGTGGCCGGTTCGGTGGGGGCAGACAATGCCGTCAGCGCCGGGCTGAACTATGAAGCGGGGCCGTTCGGTGTGGGCGCGGCGTACACGAACGAGAAATACGGCCCCGCGCCCGGCGTGCCGTCCACCAGCGTGCGCAACTGGGGCGTCGGGATGCACTACGACTTCGGCGTCGTTACCGCGAATGCGCTGATGACCACCGTACGCAATTCGTTCAACGACGCCGGCGTGTGGATGGCCGAAGCGGGCGGGCTGTGGCACGTCAGGCCGGATATCGCGCTGGGTGCGAAGTACATGTACATGAAGGGTAACGAGGCGGTGAACAACAACCACGCGCATCAGGTCAGCGTGGCGCTTCAGTACCTGTTCTCGAAGCGGACGATGGTTTATGTGTCGGCGGATTATCAGCGCGCGAACAGCGGCGCGAATGCGCAGGTCAATGGCGTGCTGGATCCGAACGGGGCTTCGAGTTCCGCGAGCCAGGCGGTGGCGCGGGTGGGGTTGCATACGGTGTTTTGACGGGGCGGGCGGAACGCGCATCCAGTTCCGCCGTGCGTTGAGCCTTCGTGCTACCTGGCAGGCGCGGCGGTCGTATTCGCTTTGTCATGCTCCGCCTACCGATCGCGTTGACGACGGCATCGAAGTCGCCATAGGGCGACGTGGCGTACGGTGCGGGCGGGCGATTCATCGAGCGATCGACGACGGCCGGCTCGAGGCACGAACCGTAGAACACCATCCAGCGCAGATACGGTCCGCGCAGCGCATCACCGACCGCCGGCGAGAGACCGGCTTCCGGATACAGTTCCGACGCATACATGTAGACGGCGGCCTGTTCGGTGACGATCACTTCGCCGTGGCGCAGTGCGGGCACCTTGCCCATCGGGTTGGTGCGCAGGTAATCGGGTTCGTGGTGCTTGCCGCCGGACAGGTCGAATGCGTGCAGTTCATAGTCGGCGCCCAGTTCTTCGAGCAGCATGCGGGCGCCGGCCGATCGGCTGCGCGGGGCGTGGTAGAGGATCAGTTGACGGTCGTCTTGCATGGCGGGCTCCGGAATGCGGTCGGGAAGAAGGCGTCCAATGTAGGACGGGCATGCGCCGCCGTCTTGGAAAAATCCGCTGTGGCACACGCTCAATCGCCTCTTTCTCGAAGCCGTTCTCTGGACGCTCTGGTTCTTTCGCCGCGTGATCAGCGTCGACGGACGTCTCTATGTGTTCCTCAATGCGCCGATCTTTCAGCCCTATCTGACTTACGTCGGCCGCATGCGCGCCCGAGTGGCGTTCCTCAAGGCGAGCTCGTCGTGCCCGGCATACATCGGGTTCCTGAAGGCCGAAGGGTACAAGGCCGGCGGAAAATGGCGACTGTCGGATCTGCCCGCCATGACCAAGGAAAATTACATCAAGCGCTATTCGATCGAGCAGCGCTGTTATGGCGGTGCGATTCCGAAGTCGGGCGTCGTCATCGACGAATCGTCGGGGTCGACGGGCCAGCCGAACAACTGGGTGCGCAGCGCGGCGGAGCGCAGCGACGTCAAGCGCATCCTGCAGCTGAACTATCAGCTGGTATTTCGAGACTCCGGCAAGATGTTGCTGAACTGCTTTGCGCTCGGGCCGTGGGCGACTGGCATGAACGTGTCGATGTCGCTCGTCGACGTCGGCATCATGAAGTCGATCGGCCCGGACAAGGCCAAGCTGATCAACACGCTGAAGCTGTTCGGGCCGACGTACCGGTACCTGATATTCGGGTACCCGCCGTTTGTCCGCTCGGTGGTCGACGAATGCGATCTCGACCTGACGCCGTATCACATCGATTTCATCGTCGGCGGAGAAGGGTTGTCGGAAGCGTTGCGCGACCACCTGTTGCGCAAGGCGAGCACGGTGATTTCGTCGTATGGCGCGTCGGACCTCGAGATCAACATCGGCGTCGAGACGCCGACGACGATCGGCCTGCGGCGTGTGCTGCTGAGCCGCCCCGAGTTGTGCCGCGAGCTGTTCGGTCGCGATACGCCGCCGATGATCTTTCAGTACAACGCGCTCGACTACGTGATCGAAACGAATGACGACGGCGAACTGCTGGTGACCATCGGGCGACAGTCCGGTGCGGCGCCGAAGATCCGGTACAACATTCGTGATTCGGGTGGCACGTATACATTCCGCGAGCTGAACAAGCGTCTGTCGGCACATGGCATGCGCCTGACGGATTTTGCGTCGCGGACCAGCCATTTTCCGTTTCTGTTCGTGTACGGGCGTAATGATTCGAGCGTGCCGTTCTATGGCGCGAAAGTGTTGCCGTCGGATATCGAGCAGATTCTGTCCGCTTCGCCGGTGTTACACGACTCGATCAGCACGTTCCAGCTCGCTACGACCGAGGATGCGGAGTTGACGAGTTTCCTGCATGTCCACCTCGAACGGGCGTCGGGCAGTGTGGCGATGCAGCTCGACGATGCGGCGCTGCATGGAGAACTGTTCGAAGGCATGAAACGCGTGAATCAGGATTTCCGCGAAGTGTCGAGGGTGTTCGATCAGAAGCAGGTGATCGTGCATGTGCATGAGCACGATACGGGGCCGTTTCAGGGGCGGGATATTCGGATCAAGAACAAGTACATCGCGTGAGGGGCAAAGCTCGCCATCGAGTTGCCCGTGGCGTTGCACGAGGGCTGATGTGGTGAATTGTCCTCATAGGCGGCGCGCCCCCTCGAGTTGCTCACGCAATTCCACGATGGACTTGGCCGCCGTGTACCGGAACCCAGGCAACAACTGCAGACAGGCCTCTTGATACCCATGCCCAAGACTGTTGTGGATTGAACAACGTCCGTTGTGCAATAGGCAACAGGATGAAGTGATTGTCGTTGTGTAAAATACAACAGTCGTTGTGGGTTGAACAACGGAATCGATGAACGAAATGGGCACCAAACGAGGCGGCGTGCGCATCCCATAGGCGAAATCGGGAGATGAACACGATGTTGTGCAATATACAACAACGGTTGTATATTGCATAACATCGGCCGCCGAATGTTGCCGGAGTCAGGAAGCGGATTAAAGGAGGTCAGTGGTGAACGACAAAATGTTTGCCGAATTATTTGGTGGCATGGGCCGTTTCAAAGTGCTCCAACATTTGTTCGAACACCCGGAACAAACATTTAGCGCCAGAGAGCTGGCTGCTGCCACGGCGCTTGACCCCGGTAACGTCCACCGGTTGTTACAAAAGTGGGAGCAGGTAGGCCTCGTCAGGCGAGCCCAGAAAACTGGCTTTCGGGTTACGGATGACCCCGCGCTTAACTTCCTCGGCGCGCTTCTACGCCAAAACACTGAACTCGTGAACGACTTGCGCGAAGTGCTGCGCGATCAGCCGGGAATCGAGTCAGCGTTCGTCTTCGGCTCGTACGCGCGGAACGAGGAAAAGGCATCGAGCGACATTGATGTGCTCGTATTGGGTGCCGTTTCGGAATTGAAGACCAACGCAGCACTGCGGCCGCTCTCTCGAAAATATGGGCGGCCATTTCATGCCTCCGCTTTTACCAAAGAGCAGTTTCATCAACTCATTCTTGACGAAGACCCGTTTGCCTTGGATGTACAGAAGAGTCCAAGGATTTCGATAATAGGACACCTGGATGGCACGACTTGACGATTTGCTGAACGAACCCGACACGCCACTGAAGCGCGCCACGACGATCAACAAGGCCCAGATCACTGGCTGGCTGCAAGAAGCCGGCAAGAAGCTTGACGACGCACGGCGCAAGGAAAACGCATCGAGCACGCGCGTGGATGCCGCTTACGACGCCGTGTTCTTCTGTGTCCTGACGGTGCTGGCCACGCAAAAAGTTCGCGTTACCGCCCAGAACGGACACCACAATGCAGCGCTGCAAGCTGCGGCTGTCGTGATGAATGTGCCGGAAGGGTTACAAGACACAGTGGAGGTGCTGAAGGACTGGCGAAACTCCAAGTACACGGCCGCCTTTACGGCGAGCGAGCAAGATGTCATGGATGCACTGGACATAGCGCGCCGATACATGGAACTCACCAGTGGCTGGCTTCAGCAAGAACATTCGGCCCTTCTCAAGTAGTTGACAGACCGTGAAGACTCCTCCGGTACGCGGGCCGGATCGACGGCACCATCCGACCGAAGTGCCTCTCTCCCGCCCCTTCTTGCCCATCGTCGGATTTTCGGTATAATGAACCAACGTTCGGAATGTCGAACGTGAGAAGTCAAGCATCCAGAGTCGGACTATATCCGACGCCAACCTGCCCTCCCGGGCAAGGTGGACGCCTTTGAGGCGATGCGGCCGATTGACGGCAACGAAACGGGAGCAGCATGGCTGGCACCGGTTCGATAACCACTCATCCGGAGCAACCATGCGTCAAGCTACCTCTGCTTCCTGTCCGACAGTCTGTGAAGACTGGTCACGCTACCTCCCAGGTTTCACGCTGACGCATACGGTTCATCTCGTCTCGAGATTGAATCCGGGCATTGTGTCGACCGCGGCCGCCGTACTCGAAGGTGAAACCGCCACGGTCGACCGTTGGGCCATCGCCCGATGTGGTGACGTTCTCGAGCAAAAAATCGTTCTCGGGGAAATGACGGAAGGGCAAGCGGTTCGACTGCGCGAACGCCTTGCCGCGCTCGATGGCGTACTGCGCACGAGGGTGGAACATCATTTCGTGCGGGCCGGGTCGGCCGCCTCCTGAAATTCACCGGGGAGTGGCCGTCAGACGATGGATTCTCGTCGCCGCCGTATCGGCCGAAGAGGGCGGGCAATGATGCCCTCCCTTGTCAAAGATAGGACCAGATCAAACAGGCAGCGTCAGATCGGCTGCCTCCGTTCGGCCATTTCGAGCTGTGCACTCGTGTCCGCAATCCCGCCGGCTGAATGGAGCGTGGCGTGCCTCGGCGTGCACGCAACCAGAAAAACTTGACAATAAGAGCACATGCTCCTATCTTTGCCTGAAGGGAGCATATGCTCTCACTTTTGAACGGAGCGAAGCGATGAACGAGGTCGACATTCTTGTGAGCGGTGCAACCGGACGGACCGGCGGTATTGCCATTGACGAACTGCTCAAGATGGGCAAACGCGTGCGGGCCTATGTGCGCGCGGATGACGACCGGGCGGCCGCCCTGAGGCGGCGCGGTGTCGAAATCGCGGTGGGCGACTTCACCGACATCAACGATATTCGGGCAGCGATGGAAGGCATCCGGTCAGCCTATTTCCTTCATCCGATCGCGCCGGGAATCATCGGGGCAGCGGCCTATTTCGCGCAGGCAGCAAAGGAAGCGGGCGTCTCGGCGATCGTCAACATGTCGCAGATTTCCGCGCGCCGTGAGTCGGCGAGCCACGCGGCACAGGATCACTGGGTGTCCGAACGGGTCTTTGATTGGTCGGGTGTCGCGACGACGCATTTGCGCCCCACCTTCTTCGCCGATTGGCTCGTCTATCCGCATTTTGCAAAGGAAATCCGGGCCACGAGGAAGATTGAATTTCCGTTTGGCAACGGCCGTCACGCGCCCATCGCCTCCGACGATCAGGGGCGCGTCATCGCTCATCTCCTCGCCAACCCCGCAGGCCACGAGGGCAAGACCTACACGCTCCACGGCCCCGTCGAGATGAACCATGTCGAGATCGCAGCCGCGATGAGCGAGGTTCTCGGCACCCGGATCGAATACGCGCCGACTTCCATCGAGGCATTCCGAATCAAGATGGAAACCCTTTACAAGTTTCCGCCGTTCCTCGCGCAGCATCTGGTCGAAGTCGCGCAGAACTACCGCGACGGCATTTTCTCGGGCACCAACGATGTCGTCGAGACAATCACCGGGAAGCCGCCGCTGTCGGTCCAGCAGTTCGTCGCCAGGAATCGGTCGGCATTCGCGTGAACCCATCCTTAAAACGAATCGAGGATTGAAAATGTCACTCACTCAAGACGAGCGTCACCCGTTTCTCGACGATCTGACGGCTGACGCGGAACTGATCAGCTCGGTGTTGCGTGGTCCCGTCATCGGACGCGACGAAATCCGGCTTGCCGTCGACGCCGTCGGAACCTGCTACGCGTCACAGACGCCCACTTTTCTTCAATCCGTCGGCTCGCGGCTTTTTCTTGAATACGAGGCTGTCCTGACGAGCGGCGAGAAGTTGAGCGCGGTCGTTGTCGTCGAGCGCAATGCCGACGGATCGGTGCCGCGAGTCAGCGTGCGGATGGGCCCGCTTGGCGCTGTACTGACGCTCGCCACCCATCTGCGGGGGGGCGCTCTCGAAGCAGTTGCCGGAAAACGTCTTTCTTTGAACCGAGCACGCGCAGGCTGGCGGCGGGCGTCGACTCGCACCCGGCGTGCGGCTTTTAAACGAGGAGCATGTGATGGAAATCAAGAACGCCACCGTTTTCATCACCGGTGCCAATCGCGGCCTGGGTCTGGCTTTTGCGCGAGAGGCACGTCGTCGCGGGGCGGCGAAAGTCTATGCGGGCATGCGCAACACGAGCGGTTTCGACGAGCCGGGCGTTGTGCCGGTCAGGATCGATGTCACGGATCCCGCGTCGATCGCCGAGGCCGCGAAACTGGCGGCGGATACGACTGTGCTGGTCAACAACGCGGGGATTGCCGCTCTGATCGACGGGCCTCTGGCGGCCGACATGGAAGCGCAATCCGCCCGCATGTTCGATACGAACTACTACGGCGTGGTGCGCGTCACACAGGCCTTCGAGCAGATATTGGCGGCCCAGCCGCATGCCGCCATCATCAACGTGCTTTCCGACATCGTGTGGCTTCCGCGGCCCTATCTGACACCGTATGCTGCGTCGAAGGCTGCCGCGTGGAGTTACACGAACCAGCTTCGCCTGTATCTGCACGAGCGTGGCATCCAGGTTCTCGGTCTGCACGTCGGGTTCGTGGATACCGACCTGACCAACGGCATCGACGTGCCCAAAGCCAGTCCGGAGGACGTCGTGCGACAGACCTACGACGCGCTCGCCCTCGACAAGAGCGAGGTCATGGCCGACGAGGGGACAGCGGTACTGAAGAGTACGCTTGCGGCCGAGATACCCGGCTACATCACACCGCCTGCAGGGCTTTGAACGCCGCAGATGACACGGGACGGTCGCGGCAGCGAGACATGCGGTGCGCGGATCGCCGTACGCCCGCGCCGCCGCTCCCGGCTTTCATCGAAAGATACCGCCACACCTTCATGTGACGTACGCTTGGCGTTCGCGCCATTAACCGAAATCAGGAGTAGAACAGATGTTGCCGGTCAACCAGCCGCTTGGAATCGATCAATGCAACTGCTTCGCCGTAAGGAAAACGAGCAGGCAGATCTCCCGGCTCTACGATAGCCATCTCGAGCCCGCGGGCCTGCGCATCACGCAATTCCTCACCCTGGCCGCCCTGAACGAGGTGGGAAGTACCCCGGTCAACGCCCTTGCCGAACGGCTCGATATCGAACGAACGGCGATGGGGAAAATGGTCGGCTTCCTGGAACGCGACGGCTTTGTCACGATCAAGCCGTCGCCCACGGACGGCCGAAGCCGCCTGATCGAACTCACCGAGGAAGGGCGGCGCCTGCACGAAAGGGCGGCCCCTCTCTGGCGGGAGGCGCAACGGGAGTTTGAGCAACTGAACGGTGCAGACAATGTTACGGCGTTGCGGGAGGGGTTGAGAGGGGTGGTCGTCGGCGACGTGCCGATGCGTTCGTCAGAAGGTTAAGCCTGCGGATGCATTGCGACGGCCACACGATTCGTGACACCAGTCATCATTCGAGGAAGGGCTATGAAACCGCCTGTCACCACTGGATCGTCGAATGGGATCTGCGCGACCAGCAACCGTACGTGCAGCGCACACTGCCGTATCCGTGCGTGAATCTGGTGTTCGATCGGCGGCGAACCGGTCGATTTCGCGGAGCTGGCTCATGCGCTCGGGTATTTCGATCAGGCGCATTTCACGCGCGATTTCCGCAAGCTGGTGGGGAAGGCGCCGGCGGAATACAGGCGGGAGGATCGGCAGGAGTGAGGTTGCGGTTTCGCGACGGGCAACGGAATGTCACTGCCCCCGCCCGTCGCGTTGCTGCTCGCTTGTCGTGGATTGTTGTAGTCTGGGCAATACGATAGTGTGATGCGCCGGCCTGCCGCCGAACTGACAATGAACCTATGATGTGTCGCGCAGGCGATCGGTGAACCCGAACGGTTGTTACGTTACCGATCGTTTGATCCTGCCGATCTCGTAGTCGACCGATCCGCCAGAAAATCAGGAGTTTGTCGTGTTTCACCGGATATCCATGTTGGGCCGTATGAATGTCGCGTGCGTCGTCGCCGTGGCGATCATGCTGGCCCCAGTCGCGACGCGTGCAGCGGCCGACAATGTCAACGAAACGGCGAGCGTCGCGCCTGCCGTTTCGGCCAACACGTCGCTCACGCGGCCGATTGTCGGCGACGATCCGGTTGCGATTCGGGAAGCACTGGAGAAGCTGCACGTCAAAAGCGCGTCCCCGTCCCTGAGCGATCGCGTCCGCAGCCTGATCCCCGGCGTAGCCGACAAGCATGGCCAGAACGCCGACCTGGCCGCGGTCAACCTGGATCGCGAGGTAACTTTCCTGGTGCCGGTGTCGTACGGGCTGCGATATCAGTCGCAGAAGCATCTGCTGAAGGTGAACGTCGACCTGGTCGACGCCGACGGCGAAGGCCGGACAGGCATCCTGCTCAGAAAGGTCATTACCGGGCCGCGAGGGCGAGGGCTCGTGATCGCACCCGAGGCGAAGGCAAAAGGCTATATCCAGCAGATCGACATCATCGAACTCGATCCCGGAAAAGGCAGGAAGTCCACCGTGCGCGGCCGCGTGAGGCTGTCACGCGCTGCGTACGCGCAAATGCATGGCGGGTTCGCGTTCGCTCTTTCCGGGCGCCTGGTCCGGCCGTACCTGACCGAACACGTCGAGCACGCCGAGCCGAGCAACGACGAGCCGACCGACATCACGACGAGGACTTCGAGGTTGTACCTGGATATCGAATCCATTTCGCTCGTGAGTCCGGCGAGTGGTGCGGTGTTGTTGAAGAAGCTGAGTCTCTCGAAATAGCGTGTTTCTTGCGCGAGTCTTTGGCCTCCGGTAAAGGGGCTCCGCAACGGAACATTTCGAGCGTGCAGGGGTGAGCGAGCGCACGCTGCAGCAGTGCTTTTCCAGCGATGTGGGCGTGACGCCGAAGCGGGTGATCTGTCGATCTCGCGGAACTGGCTCATGCCCTCTCGGGTATCTCGATCAGGCTCGCTTGACGCGCGATATCCGCAAAGCTGGCGGGGAAGACTCGGGCGGAGTATCGGCGGGAGCGTGGTCGCGGGTGACGCCGCGGCATACGGCGGCGGCGCCACGTCAGGCCGGATTGTGCTGCTGCGGAAACCCTCACTCCACCGTCACCGACTTCGCGAGATTCCTTGGCTTATCGATATCCGTCCCCCGCGCCAGCGCAGCGTGATATGCGAGCAATTGCATCGGCACCGTATGCAGAATCGGCGAAAGCGGCCCGTAGTACTCATTGAGCCGAATCACCTCGATCCCTTCACTCGGCACCAACCCGCAGCCCACATCCGCGAACACAAAGAGCTTGCCATTCCGCGCACTGACCTCATGCATGTTCGACCTGAGCTTTTCGAGCAGCATGTCATTCGGCGCAACCGCAATCACCGGCATTTCGTTACTCACCAGCGCCAGCGGCCCATGCTTCAGCTCCCCCGCTGGATAAGCTTCCGCGTGAATATACGAAATCTCCTTCATCTTCAGCGCGCCTTCCAGCGCGATCGGGTAATGCATCCCGCGCCCGAGAAACAGCATGTTGTCGCGCCTTGCGAGCAGTTCCGACCACGCCATGATCTGCGGCTCCAGCGCGAGCACTTTCGACATCGCATCGGGCAGATGCCGCAGCGCGCGCAGATGTTCCTTCTCTTCGTCGTCGCTTAACCGCCCACGCACCTGCGCAAGCGATAGCGTCAGCAGAAACAACGCAACGAGCTGCGTAGTAAAAGCCTTCGTCGAAGCCACCCCGATCTCGATCCCTGCGCGCGTGACAAACTGCAGCGCACATTCGCGCATCAACGCACTCGTCGCGACGTTGCAGATCGCGAGCGTATGCATCATCCCGATGCGCTTCGCGACATGCACCGCACCAAGCACGTCGGCCGTCTCGCCGCTTTGCGACACCGCGACGACGAGCGTGCGCGGATTCGGCACACTGTCGCGATACCGGAACTCGCTCGCAATTTCCACGCTGGCCGGCAGCTTCGCGATGCTCTCGATCCAGTACTTCGCGGTGAGCGCCGCGTGATAACTACCGCCACACGCGAGCAGCAAAACCGAATCGACGTCATTGAACACCCGCCACGCACCGTCGCCAAACAGCTCCGGCATGATCGAGGACACATCGAGCAACGTATCGGCCACCGCCTGCGGCTGTTCGAAGATCTCCTTCTGCATGTAGTAGCGATACGATCCGAGATCGGCCGCACCGCTATGCGCGGCGACCCGCTGCACTGCGCGCTCGACGCGCTGGCCGGCCGCATCGACGATCCAGTAGCGATGCAGTTGAATATCCGCAACGTCACCGTTCTCGAGGTAAGCGATGCGATCGGTAATCCCCGACAGCGCAATCGCATCCGACGCCAGAAAATTCTCCCCTTCACCGACCCCGACCACGAGCGGCATCCCGTCGCGCGCGCCGACGATCCGGTGCGGCTCGTCGCGGCACATCACCGCGATCGCATAGCTGCCGCGCAGTCGCGCGACCGCGCGCCGGACCGCATCGAACAAATCGCCGTCATACAGGTGATCGACCAGGTGCGCGATCGCCTCGCTGTCGGTCTGGCTCGCGAACACGTAGCCGTGCGCCTGGAGTTCCGCGCGCAGTTGATCGCAGTTCTCGATGATCCCGTTATGCGACAGCGCGATGCGCGCATTGGCGTCGCTCGGCGAGAAGTGCGGATGTGCGTTGAGCGTGACGGGCGCGCCATGCGTGGCCCAGCGCGTATGCGCGATGCCGGTGTAGCCCGACAGTGCCTGTTCGGCGATCTCACGTTGCAGGTTCGCGACGCGATCGACGCTGCGTGCCCGCGCCAGCGCCCGGTCGCGGTAGACCACGACGCCGCATGAATCGTAGCCGCGGTATTCGAGCCGTTTCAGGCCGTCGACCAGGTTCGGCAGGATGTCCCGCTGGGCGACCGCCCCGACAATTCCACACATATCGCGCTCCGTAAATGTCCTGTCTGGATCCGTGAGAGCGATGGTAGGGCGAGTCAAATGGAATTAAATTTCAAAATACAAATAGAAATGAAATGGATAGGAGATCGTCTATCATGTTGAAATTAAATTTCACTCCCTGACCGGAAGGAGCCGCCGATGGCCGGCATTACCCTCGACGATCTCGACCTGCGCATCCTCGCGATCCTGCAGGACGACGCGTCGGTGTCGAACCTGCAACTGGCCGAGCGCGCGCTGTCGTCGCCGCCCACCTGCATGCGCCGCGTGCGGCGGCTGACGGAAGCCGGCGTGATCCGCCGGCAGGTCGCGGTGCTCGACCCGGTCGCGATCGGCACGGCCGTCACCGCGCTGATCGAGATCAGCCTCGACCGGCAGACGGCGGAAGACTACGACGCGTTCGAAGCGTACGTGTGCGCGGAGCCGGCCGTCACGCAGTGCTATCGCGTGTCGCCGGGGCCGCATTTCGTCGTGGTGGCCGATCTGGCCGACGTCGCCGAGTACGACGAATTCGCGCGGCGGCTGTTCACCGGCGCATCGAACGTCCGCAACGTGCGGACGTTCTTCTCGACGCATCGCGCGAAATTCGAGGCGAACGCGCGGGTCACGCATGCGATGCGCAAGCGCGCGTGATCGCGCATTCGCAATGCGTTCGCGAATGCCTTCGCGACGTCATCACGCAGCAGCGTCAGCCGCGCCCGCCAGTTGCAGCGGCTTGCCATACCCGAAGCAATGCGCGGGCTCCGGGAACACACGCTGCCGCACGTCGTGCGCATACTGGCGGATCGCATCGCGCATCACCGCGTTCGCATCGGCGTAACGCTTCACGAAGCGTGGCGTGTACGCATCGAATGCGCCGATCATGTCCTCGGTCACGAGCACCTGCCCGTCGCAGGCGGGCGATGCGCCGATGCCGAGCGTCGGGATCGTCAGCGTTTCGGTGATATGGCGCGCGAGCGCTTCGGCAGTACCTTCGACGACGACGCTGAACGCGCCGGCCTGTTCGGCCGCACACGCGGCGTCGAACACCTGCGCGGCAGAACGCGGGTCCATCCCCTGCGCGCGGAAGCCGCCCGTCGCGTTGGCCTGCTGCGGCATGAGGCCGACGTGCGCCATCACCGGGATGCCGCGCTCGGTGAGGAAGCGGATCGTGTCGGCCATCTCGCTGCCGCCTTCGAGCTTCACGGCCTGCGCGCCGGTTTCCGCGAGCAGGCGCGCAGCGGAGCGATACGCTTGCGCGGGCGATTCCTGGTACGTCGAGAACGGCAGATCGACGACGACGCACGCCTGCGCGGCGCCGCGCACGACGGCCGCACCGTGTGCAATCATCATGTCGAGCGTGACGCGCAGCGTATCGGGCATGCCGTACAGCACCATGCCGACGGAATCGCCGACGATGATCACGTCGGCCACCTCGTCGACTAGCTTCGCCATCGGCGCGGAATACGCGGTCAGCGATACGAGGCTGCCGATGCCCTTGGTCGAACGGATCGCGGTGACGGTCTTGCGGGTGGTGCGGGTATGAGCGCTCATGAGCAGAAGCCGTGTGAAAGAAGAGCCGCCACGGTAGCATCGCGCTCGTTCGTGCAATGACCTTCGGAGGACGTCTTATGGTGCTGGCGGGACAATCGGGTGACCCTTACGCGGTGCCGCCGATGGCGCGCCTGCCGAGGCCGCTGTACGTGCGCGCATTCGGGATTCCCGGCAACGTGAGCATCGACGCGCACAGTCATCCGTGGGCGCAGCTGATGTATGCGACGAGCGGCGTGCTCGAGGTGTCGACGCCGTCGGGCCGGCACCTGCTGCCGCCGCACTATGCGATGTGGATTCCGCCGCACGTGCCGCATGCGGTGTCGACGCGCGATTGCGTCGCGTTCCACAGCCTGTATCTCGACGCCGCGATCGCGCGCGACGACGTGCACGACGATTGCGCGATCCTCTGCATGACGCCGCTACTGCGCGAGCTGGTGATGGCCACGGCCGAATTGCCGGTGAACTACGACGAGACGGGGCCGGACGGTGCGCTCGTCTGCCTGATCGCCGACCGGATCGCACGGATGCGGGCGGCGCCGCTGACGGTGCCGCTGCCGCGCGATCCGCGTCTGCTGAAAATCGCGCGTGCGTTGCATGCGTATCCGGGCGATACGCGCAATCTCGACGAATGGGGCCATCAGGTCGGCGCGACGCGACGCACGCTGTCGCGGCTGTTCCGGCAGGACACGGGGCTGTCGTTCACCGAATGGCGGCAGGCGGTGCGGCTGCTGGCGTCGCTGCCGCTGCTCGATGCGGGCGAGCCGATCGGCGCGGTGGCCGCGCAACTGGGTTACGACTCGACGTCGTCGTTCATCGCGCTGTTCCAGGCGAAATTCCGCGTGACGCCCGGCACGTATGCGAAGCGTGAAGCGCGCCGGCCCGTGCTGAGCGCGTGACGCGGCCGCACGCCATCCTTCAGAACGCGAGCGCCTGCTGCACCGGATGGTGAGCGCCGCGCTCGAACCCCGCGCCTTCGAGCGACAGCAGCGCGCGCTTGCGATCGATGCCGCCCGCATAGCCGGTCAGGCTGCCCGATGCACCGACCACGCGATGGCACGGCACCATGATCGACACCGGGTTCCGGCCGACTGCCCCGCCCACGGCGCGCGCGCCGCTCATCGGCAACCCGACGCGCTCGGTGATCTCGCCGTACGTCACGAGTTCGCCGAACGGAATCGCGAGCAGTTCCTTCCACACCCGTCGCTGAAACGCGGTGCCGCGAAGGTGAATCGGCACCGAGAACGTTTCGCGCGTGCCGGTGAAGTATTCGGCGACTTCTTCCGCGACCTTGCGCGCAAGCGGCGACATGGCGGCCGCATCGGCTTCGGTCACGATCGCAACCGGCGGGAAATATTTCTGGCCGACGAAGTAGAGGCCTGTCAGCGCATCGTCCTCGATGCGCACGGCGATGTCGCCCAGCGGGCTCGGAATCAGGTGAGCGGGAGTCATCGCAACACATCTCCATGAAGGCGCCACACGTGCAGTGCGGCATACGCGCGCCACGGCGCCCAGCGCGCCGCATGCGGCGCGGATGATGGCACGCGCGCAGGTTCGGTGCGCGCGGGAAGCCACGCATCGTCGGCCGGGAACGCATTCGGCCACGCCATCGCCCGCATCGCGACGTACTGCACCGCGCGTTCGTCGAAGCCGGGCAGCGCGCGCAGTGCGTCGAGCGTCGTGTCGAGCGGCGCCATCGGTTCGAGCGCGAGCGTGCCGTCGTCGACTGCGCGTGCGAGCGACACGATCGCCTGGGCGGCGTCGCGCGCGATGCCGATCGTTTCAAGCGCGGAAGGCGGCAGCGCGGCCAGCGTCGCGGCGGATGGCAGCGCGTGCGTGAGGCACGGCGGCGCGCCTTCCACCGCTGTGCCGAAACGCTCGGCGATGCGTGCCAGCACCGGCGTGCCCGCATGTGCCGCCGCAAGCCGTTCGCCTGCGATCGCACGGATCGCAATCTCGACGCCGTCGAACGCGCCGGGTACACGCAGGCCCGGCGAGCCGCTCGCGAGTTCGCCGAGATGCGCGTCGATCACGTCGGGGCGGCTGTCGAGGTCGAACAACCGCCGCACGCGCGCGAGCACGGCCGGCACGACCGGCGCCAGCGCGGGCGACACGGTGACGGCCAGTGCGAAGCGCTGCGGCACGTGCGCGACGGACAGCCAGCCGGCGACGCGCCCGTCGTTCCGGTTCGGCAATTCAACGACACGCGCATAACCCTGCGCATCGATCCGCTCGACGCCGTCGATCTGCCGCTGCGCGAGAAAGCGCATCAGGTCGGCCCACGCGAACGGCGGCCGGTACGGCAGCGGAAACGTCATGTCGCCATCGGCCGACGCGCGAGCCCCTTTGCGCAACCGCAGCGGATTGAGGCCGTACCGTTGAAGAAACAGGTCGTTGAAGCGCCGCACGCTGCCGAACCCGGCCGTCGACGCGACGACGGCCACCGGCAGCGCGGTATCGGTCAGCAGCCGCTTGGCCATCAGCAGCCGGTGCGTCTGCGCGAATTCGACCGGCGACACGCCGAACTGCGCGCCGAAGATCCGGCGCAGGTGGCGCTCGGTCACGCCCACGCGCTGCGCGAGCGCGTCGACGGAATGGGCGTTCAGGAAACCGTCCTCGATCAGCGTGGCGGCTGCGTCGGCGAGATTGCCGGACAGGTCGAGCAGCCCGTGGCCCGGTGCGAGCTCGGGGCGGCAGCGCAGGCAGGGCCGGAAGCCGGCTTTCTCGGCGGCTGCGGCGGTCGGGTAGTAGCTGCAGTTCTGCGCTTTCGGCGGCTTCACCGGGCAGACGGGGCGGCAATACACGCCGGTCGTCGCGACGCCGACGAAGAACCAGCCGTCGAAGCGGCGGTTCCGCGACAGCAGGGCGTCGTAGCAGGTATCGGGATCGAGGCGCATGAGACGACTGTAAACCATCCCGGCCCCCGATTCTGGCTGGAATCGGACATGTGTATCGGCGGCCGCCCCCGCGCGTGCCCGTCGGGAAAATCCGGGAAAAACGGTTAATGCCGCGTGGCGAAACAGTCGTCTCTTTTGCCGCGATCAATTTGAGATGACTCATCGAAATCCCCGACTGACAGGGCAACGGCAGACGTCCTATCCTTTGAAAAACGTTTTCCAGATTGATCGGTGGAATCGGCCGTGCGCGACAGCGCACCGCCGTCCGCCCCGGCGCCGGTCGCCGGTCAACGACATTCGTGCGGCGCGACGGGCGCGGCCGCGCATCGGAGACATTCATGCAATCTGCCGTCGTCGGCGCCGTGCGCGCTGCCGCCAGCCGCTACCGCTGGACCGTCTGTGCGCTGCTGTTTTTCGCGACCGTCATCAACTACATGGATCGGCAGATCCTCGGCCTGCTCGCGCCGATGCTCCAGCACGACATCGGCTGGAGCCAGGTGCAGTACGGCCGCATCGTGATGGCGTTTTCCGCGTTCTATGCGCTGGGCCTGCTCGGCTTCGGGCGCATCGTCGACCGGCTCGGCACGCGCATTTCGTACGCGCTGGCGATGCTGGTGTGGAGTATCGCCGCGATGCTGCATGCGGCGGTCGGCTCGGTGACGGGCTTCGCGTTCGTGCGCGCGCTGCTCGGGATCGGCGAGGGCGGCAACTTCCCGGCCGCGATCAAGACGACGGCCGAATGGTTCCCGCGCCGCGAACGTGCGCTCGCCACCGGCATCTTCAACTCGGGCGCGAACATCGGCGCGGTGTTCGCGCCGGCGATCATCCCGGCGATCGCGGTGGCCTACGGCTGGCGCGCGGCGTTCGTGATCGTCGGTGCGATCGGCATCGTGTGGCTTGCGGTGTGGCTCGTGTTCTATCGCCAGGCCGATACGCGCGCGCTGGCTGCCGAGTACGACGAGCCGCGCGACGAAGCGGAAGCGCTCGATGCAGCGAACGCGAATGCCGGCGCGCCGCGCTGGGGCGAACTGATCCGCAAGCGCGAGACGTGGGCGTTCCTGATCGGCAAGTTCCTGACCGACCCGGTGTGGTGGTTCTACCTGTTCTGGCTGCCGAAGTGGCTCAACGAATCGCGCGGGATGGACATGCAGCACATCGGCCTGCCGCTCGTCTGCATCTATGCGCTGACGACGGTCGGCAGCATCGGCGGCGGCTGGCTGTCGTCGATGTTGCTGCGCGCGGGCTGGAGCGTGAACCGTGCGCGCAAGACGGCGATGCTGATCTGCGCATGCTGCGTGCTGCCGATCGCGTTCGTGTCGCAGGTGCAGAGCCTGTGGGCCGCGGTGCTGATCGTCGGCCTCGCCGCCGCCGCGCACCAGGGCTGGTCGGCGAACCTGTTCACGACGGCGTCCGACCTGTTCCCGCGCCGCGCGGTGGCATCGGTGGTCGGCATCGGCGGGATGGCCGGTTCGATCGGCGGCGTGCTGTTCTCGGAAGTGATCGGCCAGGTGCTGCAGCGCACGGGCCACTACTGGGTGCTGTTCGCGGTCGGCGCATCGGCCTATCTGGTCGCGCTGGCCGTGATGAACGTGCTCACGCCGAAGATGAAGCCGGCGCAGCTCGACGCGTGATTGCGTGATCGCGTAATCGCAGGTCCGCAAACGAACGCGCCGCCCGAGGGCGGCGCATTTTCCTTTGAAGGCGCGAAGCAGGGAAGTCAGCCGACCGCGGCTGTCGACGCGCGCATGATCAGCCGCGGCTCGAACGTCGAATAGCTCGCATCGGTGCGGCCCGCGAGCGCATCGATCAGCTTCTGCATCGCGAGCTCGCCCATGTTTTCGCTCTGGATGTCGACGGTCGTCAGCGCGGGCGCCGCGTATTCGCCGTACGGCACGTTGTCGATGCCCGCGACGGACACGTCCTGCGGCAGCCGGAAACCGAGCGACGCGGCTTCCTTCATGAAGCCGAGCGCGATCAGGTCGTTGTAGCAGATCACGGCCTGCGGGCGCTGCGGCCCGAGCATCACGCGCGAACACGCCCGCTCGCCGGCTTCGGCGGTCGGCGCATGCGCGTCGTGCACGTCGAGCGTGAGCCCGGCTTCCGCGAGACAGTCGCGCGCGCCCTGGATCCGCTCGTCGTTCACGCGTGCCGTGCCGAAGCCGAGATACGCGATGCGCGTATGGCCGAGATTGAGCAGGTGGCGCGCGAGCATGTAGGTCGACAGCCGGTTGTCGATGCCGACACTCGGAATCGGCAGGCCGGGGCTGCGACGCAGCAGCACGAGCGGCTTGTTGAGATCGAGCATCCAGCCGGCTTCTTCATCCGGCATCCGCGTGCTGACGATCAGCCCGTCGACGCGCTGCGCGAGCGCCTCGATCAGCGAGCGTTCGCGCGCCTGGTTTTCCTCGGTATCGACGAGCAGCAGCGTGTAGTCGTGCTGCAGCGCGACGCGGTTCGCGCCCTTCACCACGTTCGTGAAGTGCGGGTTGCTGATGTCGAGGATCACGAGGCCGATCGTGCGCGTGCGGCCGGTGATCATCGAGCGCGCGAGCGGGTTCGAACGGTAGCCGAGGCGGTCGATCGCTTCCTTGAGCCGTGCTTCGACGGTCGGCGAGAAGCGCTGTGTGCCGTTCACGTACTTCGATACCGTCGCGACCGACACGCCGGCTTCCGCCGCCACGTCGCGGATCGTCGGGGAAACTTTTTTCATTCGAAGGGTAACGTTTTCGTCCGATAACGCCGGATTGTGGCAGAAAAAGGGGGCGTGCGGCCACGCGCCGATATCGGGAAAGTGCGGATGGCTGCGAACGGGTTCGACCATTGACGTTCGGTCATACCACCGCGTATAGTTGGAAAACGTTTTCCGATTTTGGTCAGATTCAAGGAGAATCGATGAACGCCTCATCCACCGGCGCACGCAAACCGTTCGGGCGCCTGCTGCTGACGGGCGCGGCCGGCAACCTCGGCCGCCAGTTGCGCGGCGCGCTCGCCGACTGGGCCGACGTCGTGCGCGTCAGCGACATCGCGACGCTCGGCGACGCCGCTGCGCATGAAGAAACCCGCGTCGTCGACCTGGCCGACCGGGCCGCGGTGATGCAGCTCGTCGACGGCGTGGACGCGATCGTCCACCTCGGCGGCATTTCGGTCGACGCGCCGTTCGACGATCTCGTCGGCGCGAACATCACCGGCACGTACAACCTGTACGAAGCCGCGCGCAAGCACGGCGTGAAGCGCGTCGTGTTCGCGAGCTCGAACCATGCGATCGGCTTCCATCCGGTCACGGAAGTGCTCGACGCCGATTCGCCGCTGCGCCCCGACAGCCTGTACGGCGTGACGAAGTGCTTCGGCGAATCGCTGTCGCGCTACTACTTCGACCGCTTCGGGATCGAGACGGTGTGCCTGCGGATCGGCTCGTCGTTCGAAGTGCCGAAGAATCCGCGCATGCTCGTCACGTTCCTCAGCTATCGCGACTTCATCGAGCTTGTGCGCTGCTCGCTGCTGACGAACCGCGTCGGACACGCGATCGTGTACGGCGCGTCGGACAACCCGGTGAAGTGGTGGGACAACACGAAAGCCGGCTTCCTCGGCTTCCGCCCACGCGACAGCTCCGAGCAGTTCGCCCGGTTGTTCCCGGTGACGGCGCCGACCGCCGACTACGACGATCCCGCACAGCGGTTCCAGGGCGGCGGGTTCGTCGTCGGCGAGCCGATGGAGCGGCAGGCGTCGTAAGCGTCGCCGGCGTCGCGGCTCAGCGCAGGATGTCGGTCGCCTTGTGCCGCGCGTCGACGCCGTCGATCAGGATCAGCGGGCCGCTCGCGTGTCGTGCGCGCAGCGGCTGGATCTGCCGGTACGCATCCGATTCGTACCACGCGCGCGCGGTGTCGAGATCGGCAAACGCGATCGCGATCAGGTCGCCGCGCCACACGCCTTCGCGTACGTCCGGCCGCGCGCCGTGAATCACGAAATGGCCGTCGAACGGCGCGAGCGTGCCATCGATGCGTTCGAGGTATTCGACGATGTCGTCGCACATCTCGACGTCGTGCAGGTGGGCGATGGCGTAGGCGGTCATGGCGGGCTCCTTGAAGTAATGCGGGCCGTGCGTCGATGGCGCCACGATCGCGGCGCGGGCCGCGCGCGTCGATTACCTGCGACGTAAGCAAATCTGCACGGCCGAGGAAGGGGGGCTGCGCGTGCCGGCCGACACGCCGCTCGTGCGGCGCGGCAGTGCCTACGCATACCGCTTGCCGGAACGCATCGTCAGCCAGTGCCGCCGTGCAGCCGCGCGGCCGTCAATGCTGCTTGCTGCAAGCCGGATCGGTGTCACGCCGCTCGGCCGAATCGCACCAGTAACTCGGCCGCCACGCGTCGAACGTGACGGCTTTCGCCGCATTGGCGCGCGTGACGCGCACCGGGTCGGCTTTCAGCACATCGCCGTCCGGGTCGTCGTTGAAGCGCCAGTTCCGGAACACCTCGCGATGGAACACCCACGTGCGATGCGCGGCGTCGTAGCGAAACGTCACGCGGTCGCGCCAGTGGTCATGACCCGCGAATACGCCCTGTTCGACCGTGAACGTGCGAGATTCGATCGTGAGCGCGTTGTCCGCCACGCCGTTGAGATACGGGTCGCCCATGCCGCCTTCGTCGGCTTTCATGATCACGGCGTCGTTGCGCGCCGCCAGCCGGTAGTGCCCGTCCTTGCCCTGCAGGAAGATCATCAGCGGACGCAGCGAGGCCTTGCTCGTCGAGTCGTCGGGCCGATGCGCGACGACGACATAACCTGGGCGGGGGCTGTCGGTCAGTCGCCCGGACGCGGCATCCAGCGCTTCGTAGCCGGCGGGGAGCTGCGCGACGATGTCGTCCGGAAGATCGGGTGTGTCGGGGCAATCGAACGACGCAGGCGTGTCGGCGCAGGTCATGGCGTAGGCGCCGCCGATGCCGAAGGTCAGCAGCGCGGCGGCGAGGAATCCTTTGATGCGGGGGAGGGTCATGCGGATCGGGTCATGAGGTCACGGTGCGGAAGCCGGCGCGCACGCGTCGTCTCGCCGCGGCGCGGATTGATGGTTCGGTGAGTGGCAAAGTGCAATCGCAAAGTGCAATCGCGAAGTGCAATCGCGAAGTGCAATCAGATTACGCGCGCTTGCGCGTCGGCCTTGGGACGGGCGCGGGCACCGCCTCCAGCGGTTCGCCGGCCTGCGCGCACAGCCGGTCGAGCATCCGTTGCGCGGCGCCCGCGCAATCCTCGCCCTCCGGCTTGTTCACGATCTCTTCGATCAGCACCTGCAGATGTTGCCGGTTCTGCGCGAGACGCCGCTCGAGCAGCGCGATTTCGTCGACCTTGTGCCGCAGCGCGGCCAGCAGTTCGTCGCGCGGCCACGCGCCGAGATCGGGCGGCAGCACCGCGCGGATTTCGTCGAGCGCAAAGCCCGCGCGCTGCGCGCGGTCGATGATCGCGAGTCGCGTCAACGCTTCCGACCCGTATTCCCGATACCCGTTTGCCTGCCGACGGGCCGGTTCGAGCAGGCCGCTCGCTTCGTAGAAGCGGATGCGCGACGCCGCGATGCCGCTGGCCCGCGCCAGTTCGCCGATTTTCATGCTGTGCTCCAAAGGGGCTTGACCTTAAAGTTGACTTTAAAGTTATCGTTGGGCATCGTCAATCGAGGGTGCCCTCCATGAACCTGTTTACACCGCTGACACTGCCCAACGGGGCGGTGATTCCGAACCGTCTGGCCAAGGCCGCGATGGAAGAGAACATGGCCGATGCGAACCACGCACCGTCCGACGCGTTGCTGCGCCTGTATCAGGCGTGGGCCGACGGCCAGGTCGGCCTGATCCTGACCGGCAACGTGATGGTGGACGGCCGCGCGATGACGGGGCCGAACGGCGTCGTGCTCGAGAGCGACGCGCATCTCGAGCGCTTTCGCCGCTGGGCGCAGGTGGCGCGCTCGGGCGGCGCGCACGTGTGGATGCAGATCAATCACCCGGGGCGCCAGATGCAGGCGGCGCTCGGCCAGACGACGCTCGCGCCGTCGGCCGTGCCGCTCGCGCTCGGTGCGCTGTCGAAGCAGTTCCCGGTGCCGAAGGAGATGACGCCAGCCGATATCGCCGACGTGCAGCAGCGCTTCGTGCGCGCGGCGCAGCTCGCGGAGCAAGGCGGCTTCACCGGCGTGGAGATTCACGCGGCGCACGGCTATCTGCTGAGCCAGTTCCTGTCGCCGCTGACGAACCGCCGGCAGGATCGGTGGGGCGGCAGCATCGAGAATCGCGCACGCCTGCTGCTCGATATCGTGCGGGACGTGCGCGCGACGGTGGCGCCGGAATTTGCCGTCGCGGTCAAGCTGAACTCGGCCGATTTCCAGCGCGGCGGCTTCAGCGCGGACGATGCGAAGCGCGTGGTCGAACTGCTGAATCCGCTCGGCGTCGATCTCGTCGAGCTGTCGGGCGGCAGCTATGAAGTGCCGGCGATGCAGGGCGAGGCGCGCGACGGGCGCACGCTGGCCCGCGAAGCGTATTTCCTCGAATTCGCGCGCGACATCACGGCCGTCGCGCGGATGCCGCTGATGGTCACGGGCGGCATCCGGCGTCGCGTGGTCGCTGAGCAGGTGATCGACAGCGGCGTGGCGATGGTCGGCATCGCGACCGCGCTGTCGATCGAGCCGAACCTGCCGCGCGACTGGCGGGCCGGCAAGGACAGCGCGCCGGTGCTGGAGCCGATCCGCTGGAAGAACAAGGCGCTGGGCGCGCTGGCCAACATGGCCGTCGTCAAGTTCCAGCTCGCGCGGCTAAGCGTTGGCCTGCGCACGCACCCGCAGGTGTCGCCGCTGCGCGCGCTGGTCACGCAGCAACTGGCCGCGCAGTGCCAGACGCGGCGCTACCGGAAGTGGATGGCGGGGCGCGCGGCAGGCACGCGGGCGTGACAGCGGTCGTTCGGCGCTGGGTGGTTTGCTGCCTGACGATCCACGGTGTTCATGCGATTGCGTGAGCGGCGTCGCCTTCCGGGCGTTGACGCGAATCGGTGCGAGCGTGGCGCCGGTGCTGGTGACGTCGCTTTCCAGTGCGTGCCCGGCGGGGGAGAAGGCCGCGAGCAAGGCGGCGGGCAGCATCAATCTGAACTTCATGTTTCGTTATCCTTCGAATCGATGGAATCGCTTCGCGATCACGCGGCTGCGCGTGCCGCACGGCCGAACAGCAGACGGTCGATCAACCAGACCGCGACGATCGTCGCGCCCATCAGCGGGAAGGCGACGCCGAGCAGCACGAGCCCCGCGATCCAGCCGCGCATCGGCGGCGTGCCGCGCTCGCGCGACGGCGCACCGAGCTTGCCTGCAGGGCGGCGCTTCCACCACATCACGGTGCCCGTGACGGCCATCGCGGCGAGCCCGAGCGACAGCACCGCGCAGACGATCTGGTTCGCGAGCCCGAAGTAGCGGCCCATGTGCAGCGACGTGCCGTACGACACGGCGCGCGATACCGCGCCGTAGTCGTCATAGCGGATGTCCTTCAGCACGGCGCCGTTGTACTGGTCGATGTAGATCGTCCGCTCGGCCTTCGGGTCGTCCGGGAAGTACGACGCGGTGAACACGCCGTCCGCGCCGGACGGCAGCGCGAGCGTGTAGCCGCTCGTCACGCCGAGGCCCGCGACGATCGCGATCGCGCGTGCCAGCGGCAGCGGTGCCGGCGTCGGCGCCGACGGCGAATGCGGGACGGGCACGTTGCCGACCGCCCACGGCGTTTGCGGCAACGGCAGGTCGTCCATCACCATCCCCGGCATCGACTCGCCGGATTCGTGGTGATGGCCGGACGGCGCGGCAGCCTGGGCAGGCGCGGGCGCCGCGGCGGCACCCGGGCGCGTCGAGCGCACCGACGCGCCGCCCCATGCGCCTTCCGGCGCGCCGAGATTCACGGTCGCGGCCAGCGCCTTGAAGTTCTTGCCCCACGAGCCGGACCACGGCAGCCCCGTCAGGATGAAGGCCACCGTGCCGGCCGCGAGCCAGATGCCGGCCGTCGCGTGGAGGTTTTTCCACAGCGGCCGGCCGCGCAGCGACAGGTCGGGGCGCAGTGCCTGCCCGACGCGCGCAGCGCCTCGCGGCCACCACAGCGCGATGCCGGTGCCGATCATCACGAAGGTCCAGCACGCGGCGAGTTCCATCAGCAACTCGCCGGTCTTGCCGAGCAGCAGCTTGCGATGCAGCATCCGGTCGATCTGCATGAAGCGGTTCTCGACGCTCAGCGTGCCGAGCACGCTGCCGTCGTACGGGTTCACGTATACGCTCTCGCGGGTGCCGTCGCGCAGCCGGAACACGTATTCGGCGCTGCGGTCCGGCGCGGTCGCGACCTGGATGGAAACCGGCGTCGCGCCGGCCGGCATCGCGGTGCGCGCGCGCGCGAGCAGCGCGTCGGGTTCGAGGCGCGGCGTGGCGCGCGGTTCGACGACGAGCCGGTGCGGATACAGCAGCGGCTCGATCTGCGGCTGGAAGCAATAGAGCGTTCCGGTGATCGCGAGGATCACCAGGAACGGCATGACGAACAGGCCGGCATAGAAGTGCCAGCGCCAGAGCGTCCGGTAACCGGCGTGAGCGGATTGGGCGGGCGAGATGGCTCGCTCGACGGTGGTCGACATGGTGTCAGCTCCTCGTGTGCGTTGAGCGGCCACGCCGGCGCGTGCCGGCGGGCGTCAACGTGCGTCGCGCCCGCCTGCGCGCATCGACGGAACAGGCGGCGCGGCGCCATGCGCGGACGGTGCGCATGACGGCGTCGCCCGCGCGGTGCGGGCAGGCGGGTGAACGCGTGAATCAGGTCGTATGAGACGAACGGCGTGCAGGCCCATGCACGTCGACGTACACGAGCCGCTGGGCGGAACCGTCAGGAGAACAGGGGCGGCGCGCGGGAGGGGGGGCGATCGTCGAAGATCGATCGCACGACCGGAATACGGTCGAAGTGAATCCGGACGCGCCGCGGCGCGGCGGCGGGAAACAGCAGCACCAGCAGCACGAACGACGCCAGCGCCGTGAACAGCGCGGCACCGAATGCGCACAGGCTGTCGCCGTTTCCGGAGGACGCCGTGCTGTCGGCATGCGCGTCATGCTTGAGCGCATCGGCGAGCGCCCGCGCGTCGTTGGCCGGTGTGATCGGCGCGCCGGCATCGAAACGGGCGGCCAGTGCCGCCACGTCGACGATCAGCGGGCCGCGGCCCGAACACAGCACCACCGAGCCCGCATCCGGACCGTCCGGATCGAGCATCACGGCACCCGACATCAGCGCGCGGGAGAGCAGCGTCACGAGGAGGAATCCCCACAGAAGCTGTCGCGCGACGCCTTGCCGGAGCAGGAAGCGGCGAAGTGCGTTCATGGCGCGCGATTGTACATCCGTTTGCAGGGAGGGGCCGGTCGTCACGCCGATGCGCGGAATCAGCCCGGCGTGTTGCCGGAAGCGAATGGGGCGCATCCGCTGCGGCTATTCCGAACCGAACGATCCGCTGCCGGGCCGTGCGTTCGCCGGGCCATACGACCAGGTGCCGTCCGCGCGGGCGGTCAGCACGTTGCCCGAGCGCCGGTCGTACAGATGCCACTGTTCGTCGGCCGGGTCGTCGCCGTAGGGCCAGGTCGTCAGCTTGCCGCCGAGGTCGAAGTCGAACATCCACGAACCCGGCTGTGCGCGCGGCGCGACCGATTGCAGGATCTGCCCGTCGAGACGTTGCGCGGCGGCCGCGATGTCGCCGGACCGGGATTCGCTGTGCGCGAGCTCGTGACCGTCGAGCGCGATCGACCAATGGCAGTAGCAGATCCACAGATGCCCGTTGCCGGCGACCGTCACGTGCCGCGATGCGAGCCTGTCGCGTGCCGCCGCGGACAGGCCGGGCGAGCCGGCAAGCGGCTCCCTGACATGCAGCGCGGGTTGGCCGAACTCGAACGTGAGAAAGCTGCCCTGGCCTTTCGTCACGGACCAGGCGGGGGTTTCGCAGATGGCCGGCCAGATCTGGTCGAAGTCGACAGCGTTCACGGCGTGCGTCTCGCATCGGCGAAACCGGCCACGGCGGCGTTCGCGCTGTCGTCAGCGTCGGCCAGCAGACCGGACAGGTCGGCCGGCGGCCAGCGCCGCATCGTCCGCTCGACGTCGTGATCGTAGCGGCGATCGTTCGGGGCGAGATGCGGTTGAGCCTTGCGCCCGTCGCACTTCACGAACACGCCGGGTGCGCCGGCCCGCCGGGACTTCCGGCTCCTGATGCTCATGCGGCGAGATTGTCGGGCAATCGCGCGACGCGCATCGGGCATGGCCGCCGTGGCCGTGCTTGCCGCCGGCGGCAGCCGATGCGGTGGGCCGGCTCAGGCCGGATACGCATCGTCGACTTTCAGGTTCGCGAGCCGGAACAGCGTGCGCAGCGTCTGCGGATGAATGTCGCGGTGCGCGGCGAGCGACGTCAGCATGAAGTCGAGCACCTTCGCGTAGCGGAGCAGCACGAGGCAGCGCGCGAGATCGGGCGTGCGGCCGCGCATGTCCTCGGCGAGGTGGACCATTTCGGTGGACAGCGAGCGCGCCATCTCGAGTTCCATCTGCTGTTTTTCGGTCCAGTCGGGCAACGGCTGTTCGAGCAGCTTCGCGAGAAAGAGCTGGAACGACGTGTCGGACGAATTGGGCAGCGCATCCATGAAGGGCCTCGTAACTTGCTCGAACCGTTCGGGTGTGTCCGCTGGACGCGCCCGACGGTGGGTTTGTGTCCGCGCGGTGAACGGCGCGGCTGTCTCCCGAATGGAATGCAGGTTCCGTACCAGCGCCGCGAGACGATTGTTGAGCAATGTCGAGCGACGGTGCGATGCGGGGCGGCGAGTCCCGCCGGTGCTGGGTGGCGGACGTGGTCGGGGCGGCCATCGGCACGCGCGGCGCGATGCATGCCGGGTACGCGGGGCGGTGCGGCGAGGCGAAATGCTTCATGGATGTAACGTAACGCCGGGATAAAACGCGTCGCGTGTTTCCGCGCCGGTCTGACGAAACGTACCGGCATGCGCGTGCCGCCTGCGCCTGCCAAGCGTTCGGCGGGCCGGACGCGGCGGTACGGGACGGCTGCCAGGGTCGGCTAAAACCGGTGGCGAATGTGACCGGTGTTTCAAAACCGAGACGGTTTCGCGCGCGGCGCCCCGGTCGCACGACCGCCCAACTGGCCCAGCGAATTGCCGGCCAATTGTCCATGGGCAGACGGCGCGTGTTTGCCAACAATCCCCACATCATCCCTGCGAGGTTCGACATGAGCGTCCACACCTTCTTCTCGGCCAACCTGCTGCTGGCCTACACGGCTTATTTCCTTGGTTCGGCCAGCCCCGGACCGAGCAATCTCGCGATCATGTCGGTGGCCGCGAACCAGGGCCGCAAGGCGGCGCTCGCGTTCGCGCTCGGCGTCATTTCCGGCGCGATGTTCTGGGCGACGGTGGCGGCGTTCGGCGTGTCGGCCGCGCTGCTGGCGTGGTCGAAGCTGCTGGTCGCGATCAAGATCTTCGGCGGGCTGTACCTGCTGTGGCTCGCGTTCAAGTCGGGGCGCACGGCGTTGTCGGGCAGGGCAGCGACATCGCTGAACGCAACGGGCGAACAACGGCTGTCGCGCTTCTATGTACGCGGCGCGATGCTGCACCTGACCAATCCGAAAGCGATCCTCGTGTGGGTGTCGATCGTCGCGCTGTCGTCGAACGGCGCGGGCGCGTCGCACGGCGCCGTCGTGCCGGGCTGCCTCGTGATCGGGTGCCTGGTGTTCGGCGGCTATGCGCTCGTGTTCTCGATGGACGGCGCGCGCCGGCTGTACGTGCGCGGCCGGCGCGCATTGGAAGCGTGTCTCGCCGTCGTGTTCGGCGTGGCGGGGGTCAGGCTGCTGGTGACGAACGTCTAGCCGCGCTTGCCGGAAACGCTCCGCCGCACCGACGTGCGACGGAGGCTCCGGCATCGATCACCGCGAAAGCGGCTTCAGAAAATGAAGCCCGTGTTGATGAACTTCGAGTAGTGATCCGACACGATCGAATCGAGCAGCTGCTTGCTCCCTTCGGTCTGCTTCGCCGCGACCATCGAGCGGATCGAGAACGCGCGCAGCGCGTCGCTCACCGACAGCGTGCCTTCCGCCGAATCCTTGCGGCCCGCGAACGGGAACACGTCGGGCCCGCGCTGGCACTGGCAGTTGATGTTCACGCGGCACACCTGGTTCACGAGCGGATCGACGAGCGCGCCGATCTGCGCCGGATCGGAACCGAAGATGCTGACCTGCTGGCCGTGATCCGACGTCGTCACGTAGTCGAGCGCGGTGTCGACGTCGTCGAACGGCGCCACCGGAATGATCGGCCCGAACTGTTCCTCGCGGTACAGCTTCATCCCCTCCGACACCGGGTACACGACGGCCGGATAGAACAGCGTCTTGCTGAACTCGCCGCCCGAATGGTTGACGACCTGCGCGCCCTTGGCCTTCGCATCGTCGATCGCCTCCGTCATGTAGGCCGTGCGATGCATGCCGGGCAGCGGCGTGATGCTGACGCCCTTCTCCCACGGCATGCCGATCTTCAGCTGTTCGAGCGCGGCGGTGAAGCGCTTCAGGAATTCGTCGACGATCGAGCGGTGCACGAGCAGCATCTTCAGCGCGGTGCAGCGCTGGCCGTTGAACGACAGCGCGCCGAGCAGGCACTCCTTCACGGTGAGGTCGAGATCGGCGTCGGGCAGCACGATCGCCGCGTTCTTCGCGTCGAGGCCGAGGATCGCGCGCAGCCGGTGCGATTTCGGGTGCTGCTTCTTCAGGTGGTCGGCCACCTTGCTCGACCCGATCAGCGCGAGCACGTTGATCTTGCCCGATGCGAGCATGTGCGGCACGACCACCGCGCCCGGCGCGTAGATCGTGTTGATCACGCCTTTCGGGAACGCGTCGCGGAACGCCTCGAGCAGCGGCTCGAACAGCAGCGTGCCGTACTGCGGCGGCTTGAACACCACGGTGTTGCCCATCAGCAGCGCGGGGATCAGCGTCGCGAAGGTCTCGTTCAGCGGATAGTTGTACGGGCCCATGCACAGCACGACGCCGAGCGGCGTGCGGCGGATCTGGCCGATCGTGCCTTCCGCGATCACGAAGCGCGAGTTCGCGTTGTCGAGCTCCTTCAGCGCGTCGATCGTCTGCGTCATGTACGTGACGGTGCGATCGAACTCCTTCTGCGAATCGGCGAGGCTCTTGCCGATCTCCCACATGATCAGGTTCACCACCCGCTCGCGCTGCGCGACCATCTGCTTGATGAAGTCCTGCATGCACGCGATGCGCTGCTCGACTTTCATCGTCGGCCACTCGCCGCGGCCGGCGTCGTACGCGCGTACCGCGGCGTCGAGCGCCGCGTCGCTTTCCGTTTCGCCCATCACCGGGTAGCTGCCGATCTCGACCTGCTCGACGCTGCCGTCCGCCTGTCGCACGCACACGGGCGACAGCACGGTCTTGGTCGCGCCGTCCCACGGCCGCAATGCGCCGTCGACGAGCGACACGCGCTGGTGAATCGGCGAAGCGAGCCGGTATTCGGCGGGGATGTCCTGAAAGGCGGGAAACAGCTGCTGCAGGGAGGCGGAATCGGGCATGACGGTCTCGTTTGACGGGGTGTCCGGGAAGGACGGGTGATGCGAATCCTGAGCTGAATGATCGTCGATCCTGAATCGGCATGATGACGCGCGGACGACGAAGCGTCACGCGCGAGCATGGCCGAATCAATAATTGGAACCAGTTCCATTAAAAAGGAACGCCGGCGCGAATGCAAGATTTGCCGATCCGTGCCGCCTGCATCGTAAGCATTCAGAAAGACTGTTGCCGAATGCTTGGTATAACCCGCCATGAACCGTCGCAAACGTTTCCCTGTGACTAGATTGCGCGGATAATGGCCCAGCGCGGCGAAGAAAAAAAATGAAGTGAGCCTGAGAGCATATGTAGTGAAGAACGGAAGAAGGTCCGCCGCGTTGCCGATGCGAGGTCGGCTGCCCGGAGCGCCGGGTCGGGGTTGCCCGGTCCGGCGCGCACCGGACTTTTGCGCCAGTCCCGCCTGTTTCGGCGGATGCTTCGTGATCCTCGCCAGTCTCTTCGTCGTCGTCCCCCGAATCCCGCCTTTTCCCTGACCGTCGTCGCCGGACGCGGCCGATCCGTTTCTTTCGTTTTCGTTACGATCAGGGTGCTTCAAGGCGCAAAACGGAAAGGCATTCGTCAGGAATCCGGAGCGCAATACGCACGGACGTTGCAGGCAGGCGACACGTCAAAAATTAACTAAAAACGCGAATCATTCTCGTTTAATATTTCGCTCCGTTACGAACCGTGACAGGACGTCACGGTTCCTTTCGTGCCGGTCGTGCCGGCCGGCATCCACCCGCGCCGGCCGGTAGATGCGACGGGGAGATCCCCCGTCGCGTCATCTTCTTCACGAAAAGAATTTCGCCAGTCGATTCACCGTGCGATTCGCGCGCTGGCCGGACGCGTTTCCGTTCGCCGTTTTCCCTCAGCCTCTACTTCAACGATGAAACTCAACAAGAGCGCGTGCCATGCGCTTCTGATCGCCACGTCGCTGGCCGGCGCCCGCACTTCGTTCGCGCAGGCGAGCGACGCCGCGGCGACCTTGCCCGCGATCTCCGTCAATGCGGCAGCCGAGCATGCGTCGTACGACGGCGGCCATTCGCGCGCGGCGACCAAGACCGACATGTCGCTGATGGACGTGCCGCAGACCGTGAACGTCGTGCCGCACGCGGTGATCGAGGATCAGAACGCGACGTCGCTGCAGGATGCGTTGCGCAACGTGCCGGGCGTCGGGTTCTCGGTCGGCGACGGCCAGCGCGACCAGATCACGATCCGTGGCTTCAACAGCATCACGGATCAGTACGTCGACGGCATTCGCGACGATGCGCTCTACTACCGCGACCTGTCGAACGTCGATCGCGTCGAAGTGCTGAAGGGGCCGGCGGCCGTGCTGTACGGGCGCGGCTCGGCGGGCGGCATCGTGAACCGCGTGCTGAAGCGGCCGCAGGCGAACCCGGTGAACGACGTGGGCGTGACGCTCGGCACGCGCGGCGAGCGGCGCGGCGAATTCGACCTCGGCTGGAACGCGAACGACGCGGCGCGCTTTCGCATGACCGGCGCGGCCGAGAACTCGAACAGTTTTCGCGACCAGTTCCAGCTCAACCGCCAGGCGATCGCGCCGTCCGCGCAGTTCAAGCTCGACCGCGACACGGTGCTGAACGTCGAATTCGACTACCTGCACGACCGCCGCACGTCCGACCAGGGCCTGCCCGCCTACCGCGGCCGGCCGGTCGACGTGCCGATCAACACGTACTACGGCTCGGCCGACGCGGCGAACAGCTCGTACAACGACGTGTCCGCGAAGAGCGCGACGGTGTCGCTCGATCACCGCTTCAGCGATTCGCTGTCGTTCCATGGCGCGATCCGCGCGTACGACTTCTCGCTCGAACGCAAGAACTACGTGACGTACGAGCCGATCAAGACCGCCGCGCGCCCGGTCGTGACGCTCGACCAGTCGACGCGCCAGCGTACCGACCACGGCATCGACGGGATGTTCGAGCTCACGCAGAAGACGTCGCTGTTCGGCATGCGCCACGAGCTGCTGTACGGGCTCGAACTGTCGCAGCAGCAGAAGTTCGACACGATCTACAGCGTGTCGAAGGTCGCGACCTACGATCTCTTCAATCCGCAGCAGGTGGTCCTGCCCGGCGTGCCGACCGGCGCGCGGGCGAAGACGAATGCGTCGACCGTCGTCGGGCTCGCGGGCGTCTACGCGCAGGACCTGATCTCGCTGACCGAGCACTGGAAGGTGCTCGCGGGGCTGCGTTTCGACTACCTGAACCAGATCCGTCACGACTACACGTCGTCGAACGTCAACCTCGACCGTACCGATCACGCATGGAGCCCGCGCGTCGGCCTGATCTACGAACCGCTCGACTGGCTGACGCTGTACGGGTCGTTCAGCCAGTCGTTCTCGCCGCTCGCCGATACGCTGATCAGCTCCGGTGCGTTCGCGAACGGCGCCGCGCTCGCGCCGCAGAAGACCACCGCGTATGAAGTCGGTTCGCGCTTCGACCTCGGCGGCAAGGCGACGGCCAGCGTCGCGCTGTTCGACATGCGCCAGACCAACCAGCAGATCGGCGACCCGGCGAATCCCGGCTACGCGCTGCCGATCGGCACGCAGCACGTGCACGGGATGGAACTGGGCTTCACCGGCGAGATCGCGCCGAAGTGGTCGGTGTATGCAGGCTACGCGTACCTGAACGGGACGGTCGACGGCTCGCCGCAATCGACGGCGGCCGGCATCGCGGTATCGAGCAACACGCCGGGGCTGATGCCGCGCCACAGCGCGAACCTGTGGCTCAAGCGCGAGCTGCCGTACGGCTTCTATGCGGCAGCCGGCATGCAGTTCCAGTCGGCGCGCTATACGTCGGCGAGCGATCTCGTCACGCTGCCGTCGTTCACCGTGTTCAACCTGGGCGCCGGGTATCGCAGCAAGAAGGTCGACGTGACGCTCACGCTCGACAACCTGTTCGATCGCCGCTACTTCATTGCCGCGCACGGCAATGCGGACCTGTACAACATGCCCGGCGATCCGCGCACGCTCACCGCCACGGTGAAGTGGCACATGTAACGCACGCGATGCACGCGCCGGGCGACAATGCGGGTCTTCGTCACGACGATCCGCACCTGACTGCCCATGATCCGCCAAGCGCTTGATGTGTCGACCCTGAACGGCCGCGCCCGCGCGCTGTTCTTATCGTTGTTGGCGTGCGGCCCGGTCGCGGCGGCCGCACGGACGATCCCGGCGGATGCCGAGCCGGACTGCCATTCGGTGCATGTCGGCCGCGCGATTACGCTGTCGGGCCGTTACGCGCTCGACTACGGTGACGCAACGATCGGGCCGGACGTGTGGTTCGAAGAGGACGGCGCATCGGCGCGGCGCTTGCCGGACCGCTCGCAACGCGCGGGCGTGATCGACTTCACGAACCAGCGCGATGCGCTGCGCGGGCTGCGGCTCCCCGCCGCGCAGCCCGACGGCGTATGCCGCTTCGACGGGTACGCAACGATCGTGATCCGCGATCTGGAGACGGTATGCCCGGGGCTGGAAACGCCCGATCGCGCGCGGCTGGTGAGGGTCGTGACGGCCAGTGTGCCGGAGCGACACGCATGCGAGGCCACTGCGCGATGACGCCGGCGCAATCGCGCGGTTATTCGACGTCCTCGTCGTCCTCCATCTCGCCGTCATCGGCATCGGGATCCGGCGCCGCATACGCGCTGGCCTGCTCGAGCAGCCAGCCGCGAAACAGCTCCAGCGGCTTGCTGTGGCTGAACTCCGTCGGATACACGAGGTAGTACGCGGAATCGCCGACCGTCGCCGCATCGCACGGCACCACCAGCCCGAGCTGCTGCAGTTGTTCCTCGACGAAGAATTTCGGCACGAGCGCGACGCCGAGCCCGGCCGCGGCCGCGCTGATCAGCATCGTGTGCAGTTCGTAGCGCACGCCCTGCATCGTGCGGATGTCCTCGACGCCGTGCGTCTCGAACCACTGCGCCCACGCGCCGGGGCGCGTCGTCGAGTGCAGCAGCGGGTACGCGAGCAGATCCTCGACGCGCTCGACGGGCCCGTGGAGCAGCGCGGGCGAGCAGATCGGCACGACTTCCTCGCCGAACAGGTAGTCGGACGACGTGCCGGGCCAGGTCGGCTTGCCGTAGTGGATCGCGGCCTCGAAGTGCGTGTCCTCGAACGAGAACAGGTCGGTGCGGCTGCCCATGTTCACGCGCACGTCGGGCGTGCGGTCGTAGAAGCTCTTGATGCGCGGGATCAGCCAGTGCGACGCGAAGGTCGGCAGCACCGCCAGCTCCAGGTAGCCGCCGCCGCTGCCGTGCGCGATGATCGACAGCGTGTCGCGGTCGAGCGCCTCCAGCGCGCGGCGCACCTGCGTGCCGTACAGCTTGCCGGCGCGCGTCAGCACGACGCGCTGCTTCACGCGGGCGAACAGCCGCACGCCGAGGCTGGCTTCAAGCGTCGCGATCTGCCGCGATACCGCGCTTTCGGTCAGGAACAGCTCCTTGGCCGCGTGCGTGAAGCTCTCATGGCGCGCGGCGGCTTCGAAAGCCACGAGCGCGCCCATGTTGGGGATCTTGAATTTGCGCATGATGTTCGATTCGTCTGATGATCCGGGCCGCACGACGCAAGGCGGAAGGCGAGGCCGGGGAGCCGCTGATAATTCCAAAAACTCATCACATATCAATTTAATCTCGCTTTACGCCCGGCTGCAACCCTTTGAATAATGCTCCCCACGCAAGGTCAGGCGCCCGCTGGGCGGCCGGCCGACGAGTTGCCGGCACGTTTGCCGGCGGTCCCCCGAGACGAGAATCCTGATGCGCAATCCGAATATCGAGAGCTTGCTGACGAAGCTGCTGGGACAGGCGAAGACCGACGCCCTGTTCTCGACCCTGAACATGCCGGCCATCCTCGAAGAATGGGAAGACGGTGTCGTGACGCGCGCGGAGATCGCGCAGGCGATGAACATGGCGCTGTTCGAAGGGCTGCTCGAACGGTCGGCGAACGGCCGCGCCTATACGGCCGACGCGATCGAAAGCGGCGGCTCGGTCTATTTCGACCACGGCGCGCTGCGCACGGTGCGCTGGCCGCACACGGGCGCGCTGCCGCCGGGCGAGGCCGCGTTCACGCGCATCCTGCGTCCGCTCGGCTTCCGCCTGAACGGCCGCTATCCGCTCGACAAGCTCGGCATGACGGGGCGCGCCTATGCGCATGAAGACGCACCGGACGAAATCGCGCAATTCTTCGTCAGCGAGCTGCATCCGGAACGGTTCTCGAAGGAATTCCAGCAGGCCGTGACGAACGTCGTGAGCACGTCGCGCGACCCGCTGTCGCCGGCGGCCGTCGCGCTGCTGTGGGAAGTCGAGCGCGAAGGCTGGCTGCCGCTCGACGCCGCGCACGCGCTGCTGCCGGAGATCGTCGGGGCGTTCGCGCGCCAGCACGACCTGCCGAACGAGCTGGACTACGAAACGTTGCTGCTGGAATCGGCGGAAATGGCGTGGATCTCGACCGAAGGCAACGCGTTCAACCATGCGACCGACCGCGTCGCCGACGTATTCAAGCTGTCCGACGACGAGAAGGCGAAGGGCCGGCCGATGAAGCCGGAAGTCGAGCGTTCGCGCTCGGGCCGCGTATTCCAGACCGCGTATCGCGCGGATACCGTCGAACGCGAATTCCGCACGCGCGACGGCGGCACGGTGAAGCGCAACGTGCCGGGTTCGTTCTACGAGTTCATCACGCGCAAGCGCACGTTCGACCAGGCGGCGCGCCGCTGGGTGACCGACCTGCGTTTCGATGCGGGTAACGCGCAGGGCATCTTCAAGATGACGGCGAACGCGGCGAAGTAACACAGCGAAAGCGGCGCGCGCCGCTTACGGAAGAGGCGAATCGATCGGGCAGGGCGCAAAGGCGTCCTGCCCGATTTGCGTTGGGCGGCCCGTGATGCAGCGGAACACGCGCGGCCGGGAGAACGCCGGAGCACGGCGTCATGGTCGTCGGTGTGATGGGAAGGGAGCGGAAGGCGGCTGGCGGCAGGCGCATGCCGCGCGCCGTGCCGTCAGAAGACGTGCGTGATCAGGTAGAACAGCACCAGCAGCCCGACCGGCACGCCGAGCAGCCAGGCGATCAGGTATTTGCCCATGTCGTTGTCCTGGTGGCCGCGACGCCGTCGGCGCCGCGGCGGGTTGTGTCGATGTGCGATCGCGTCACAGCTCGCGATCGAATTCCTTCAACTGCTTCTCGGCCGCATCCCGGGCAATCCCGTAACGCTCCTGGATCTTCCCGGTCAGGTACTCGCGATTGCCGTCGGCCACCTTCAGGTCATCGTCGGTCAGCTTGCCCCACTTGGCCTTCAGCTTGCCGGCGAGCTGCTTCCACTGGCCTTTAATCTTGTCCTCGTTCATCGTGTGCTCCTTGTCGTGCAGGGATAAAAGGCGCGGCGGCGTGCCGCGCCGGGAGGTCAGGCCTTCGCCTTCAGGCCGGATGCGTCGACGTGCTTCACGCCCTTGATCGCGCGCGTCACGGCGATCGCCTTCTTTACGGCGATCTTCGTCGGCAGCACGCCCGTGAGCGTGACGACACCGTCGACCGTCTTCACGCTGATGTCGGTGCTTTTCACGCCGTCGGTGGTCGCGAGTTCTCCCTTCACCTTGGTCGTGATCCACGTATCGGTGACGGGCTGGTTCGATTCGGTCTTCATGCCGTTGTCGGTCGATGTGTCCTGCGCAACCGCGTTCGTGAGCGGTGCGGCACTCAGCAGGAAAGCCGCGCTGACGGCGAGCAGCGTCGAAAGGTGCGAGGTCTTGTTCATGGATGTTCTCCTTCGATTGACGTGGTGAATGGACAAATCGCGGAGCACGGATCGTGCCGCGTGTTACCGGGCGATCGGCGTGTCGTAGCCCGGCTCGCGCGGCGGCATGTCCGGGCGCGGCACGTCGGGCGGCAGCGGAACCGGCGGATCGGTGCCGGGCGGCGGTTCGGGCGGGCTGTCCGGAGGCGGTTCGGGCCGCGTCGGATCGGGTGTCTGATGCAGCTTCATCGTGCTTCTCCTCTGCGGTTCGGAAGGCAGCGCATGAGCGCCGATGCAGGTCCAGCGTACCGGGGCGACCGTGCGCGGACATCGCGCAAATTCACCTGATCGGCTAGTGCGTTTGCACGGGGCGTCGTGAAGGGGGGCGATGCAGCCTGTTGGCTGCGATGCGCGGAAAGCGGGTGCAGTAGATGCTTCCGGGATGGGCGGGACACCGCACGGTGGCGGCGCGCGATGCGAATGTACTATGACGAATAGTGCATTCGCGCCTGTCGCGCACCGGTGCGGTACGCGATCATCGCCACACGCGCCGGTCGGCGCGAGCCGGCGAAGCGGCAACCGGGCCGGCGGTCATGCTGACGACATGGATAACCATTCGATGAACGAACAGGTAAACGAACAGGCGCTGAAGTCGCATACCGACCGGCGCCAGTTGCACCAGATCATCGCGGGGCTCACCGAGGGCGTGATCCTGATCGAGCCCGACCAGCGGATCGTCTGGGCGAACGAAGCCGCGCTCGCGATGCACGGCGTGACCGAACTGAAGGCGCTCGGTGCGACCGTCACCGATTACCGCGAGCGCTTCCGGCTGCGCTACCGGAACAACCATCCGGTGCGCGACGGCCACTATCCGATGGATCGCGTGATCGCGGGCGAGGCGTTCAGCGACGTGACGGTCGAAGTCGAATCGGCCGCCGCCGACACCGTGCGCTGGGTCCACCGCATCCGCAGCCTCGTGCTGACGAACGCGGCCGGCGAACCCGACTGCCTCGCGCTCGTGCTGCACGACGCGACCGAATGGGCGAGCGCCGAGGAGCGCTTCGAGCGCACCTTCAACGCGAACCCGGCGCCGGCCGTGATCTGCCGGCTCGACGATTTGCGCTACGTGAAGGTCAACCAGGGCTTTCTGGACATGACCGGCCACGCGCGCGACGACGTGCTCGGCCGCTCGGTGTACGAGATCGACGTACTCGAACAGGCCGAGCGGCGCGAACTCGCGATCGAGCGGCTCGGCGAAGGCGCGACGATCCCGCAGATGGAGGCGGTGCTGAAGCTCGCGGACGGCAGCGCGAAGGCCGTGATCGTCGCCGGGCAGCCGATCGACATGAACGACGAGGCGTGCATGCTGTTCACGTTCATGGATCTCGAGCCGCGCAAGCAGGCCGAGCGCGCGCTGCGGCAGAGCGAGGAACGCTTCGCGACGGCGTTCCGGATGGCGCCGGTCGCCACCGCGATCGTCACGGCCGACCGCTTCGAACTGCTCGACGTGAACGGCGCGTTCGTCGCGATGACGGGCCATGCACAGGACGACCTGCTCGGCAAATCTGCGGACGAAATCGGGCTGTGGGCCGAACGCGGCGCGTGGCAGCGCATCGAAGGCCGGCTCGCGCGCGACGGCAACGTGCGCAACGCCGACGTGCAGATCCGCACGCGTGACGGCGACGTGCGCGATTGCGTCGTGTCGGCCGACCCCGTCGCGATACACGGGCGCGATTGCCTGCTCGTCGCGCTGCTCGACATCAGCGATCGCAAGCGCACGGAGATGGAACTCGTCTACGCGATCGAAACGGCGATGCAGGATGCGTCGTGGTTCAGCCGCACGCTGATCGAGAAGCTGGCGAACGTGCGGCGCGCGAATGCGCCGGATGCGGGCGCTCAACTGTCGGACCTGACCGCGCGCGAGCGCGACGTGTTCGACCTGCTGTGCCACGGCCTCGCGGACAAGGAGATCGCCGGCCGCCTCGGGCTCGCGCCGAACACCGTGCGCAATCACGTCGCGACGATCTACGCGAAGCTCGATGTGCACAGCCGCGGCGAGGCGATCGTGTGGGCGCGCGAGCGCGGGATCGTCGGCGCGGCCGAGGCGAACGGCGCGCGCGGCGAGAAGGGCGGCGAGAAGGGCGGCGCGAAGGGCGGCGCGAAGGGGAAGGACTGACGCGGTCGGTACGAATGCACCATGCGCGCTGGTGCATCCGCATCTGCCGCGCGCGGCGCCCGCTTGCGATCCTGTCCATTCGGCGGCGCGGCGCGCGCCGTCACGTCGCCGGCTCTCTCCAACCATCGCAGGAGACGACCATGGACAGGAATCGCATCGAAGGCAAGCTCAAGCAGGTCAAGGGTTCGGTCAAGGAAGCGCTCGGCAAGGTGACGGGCGACCGCAAGACGGAAGCGGAAGGCGTCGCCGAACAGCAGGCCGGCAAGATTCAGGAGCAGGCCGGCGAGGCCGCCGATGCGGTGCGCAAGCAGACGGGCACCGATCGGCACTGACCGATGACGCGGCGCCGCGGGCGTCGCGATGGCCGGCCGGGCCGTCATCGCAACGATGATGCGCCGCCGGCATGACCACGGCCGGCCTTGACGGACGGATGCCGGTGCGGCATCCCGTCGAAGCTATTCATCCAGGGCTCACCGTTGCACGCGCCGCGGGCCGGCCGCGAACACGGAACTTGATGACAAATCCTCACTACATAGTTCCGATATTTCGTTTGCTGCACGGGTATTGGCTACCCACAATCCATTCACCTCTTTCGCGATGAAAGGTTCTTCGGAGACGGAGCCTCGGCGATCGACCGGCAGGCTGGGAGCGTTGCACGACGCCCCGGCGGCGGACGAGATGACCGGCACGCGGGAGGTTGCCGACGCGCGGCAGTCGCGCGTTGCATCCCGGCCCCCAGAACAAGGATTGTCATGACGTTCCGCATTCGTTCGCTTTCCGGCATCGCATTGACCGCCGCGATCCTCGCGCTCCAGACGGGCGCGGCTCACGCGCAGGAGACGGTCGTCAAGGTCGGCGTGGCCGGCCCGCTGACGGGCGGCGGCGCCGCCTACGGCAAGGACATCGAGAACGGCGTGCGCATGGCCGTCGACGAAGCGAATGCCGCGCATACGACGGTGGGCGGCAAGCCCGTGAAGTTCGTCGTCGCGTCGCAGGACGACCAGAGCGATCCGCGCACCGGCGTGCAGGCCGCGCAGCAGCTCGCCGATGCGCAGGTGGCCGTCGTGATCGGCCATTTCAATTCGGGCACGACGCTGCCTGCATCGAAGATCTACGCGAAGGCCGGCATTCCGATGATCACGCCGTCGGCGACCAACCCCGACATCACGCGCGCCGGGCTCGGCACCGTGTACCGCGTGATCGCCACCGACACGCAGAACGCCGGCAACGCAGGCGCCTATGCGGCGGGCGTGACCAAGGCGAAGCGCATCGCGATCATCGACGATCGCACCGCGTTCGGCCAGGGCGAAGCCGACGAATTCGAGAAGGCCGTGAAGGCGAGCGGCGGCACGATCGTCGCGCGTGAATTCACGAACGACAAGGCAGTCGATTTCAGCGCGCAGCTCACGAAGATCAAGAGCACGAATGCCGATCTGGTGTTCTTCGGCGGCCTCGACGCGCAGGCTGCGATGCTCGTGAAGCGCATGCGCCAGCTCGGCATCCGCGCGCAGTTCCTCGCGGGCGGCGGCGTGATGAACGCGAACTTCATCAGGCTGGCCGGCAATGCGGCGGAAGGCGCGTCCGTGTGGGAGTACGGGCAGCCGCTGTCGCGTCTCGCGAAGGGCAAGCAGTTCGAAACGAAATTCAAGCAGAAGTACGGCATCGACATGCTCGCGTACGCACCGTTCGCGTACGACGCGACGTGGATCGCGATCAACGCGATGCAGAAGGCGAATTCGACGAACCCGGCCGATTTCAACGGCGCGCTGAAGGGCACGCGCTACGACGGCATCACGGGCACGATCGCGTTCACGAACACGGGCGACCTGAAGAACCCGAGCTCGACGCTGTATGAGGTGAAGAACGCCGCGTGGCAGCCCGTCACGACGAAATCGGCGGATTGAATGCAACGGGCGCGCGGACTTTCGCGGCGATGCAGGACGTGCTGAAATGGCATCGGCCGTCGATGTCGATCGCGGCGCGCGCCGATGTTGTAGCCGCCCGGGTCTGCCCGCGCGACGCCGCATGTGACGCGGCACGAACAACCCACGGGCATGGCCGGCTGGCCGCGCCCAACATGTGCAACTGGAGTCAGTCGTGAGTTCTCAAGTCGTCATCGTCGGCGGTGGTGTGATCGGCAGCTCGATCGCCTATTTCCTGCGCGCCACCGATCCCACGGTATCCGTGACCGTCATCGAGCGCGACCCCACCTATGCGCGATCGTCGTCGGCGTTGTCGGCCGCGTCGATCCGCCAGCAGTTCTCGACGCCGCTGTCGATCGAGATGTCGCTGTTCGGCATCGACTTCCTGCGCACGATCGGCGAACGGCTCGAAGTGGACGGCCACCAGCCGTCGATCGACCTGCACGAAGGCGGCTACCTGTTCCTCGCGACGCCGGCCGGCGACGCGACGCTGCGCGAGAACCATGCGCTGCAAACGCGCCTCGGCGCCGATATCCGGCTGATGGATCGCGATGCGCTGCGCGCGAAGTTTCCGTGGCTGAACGTCGACGATCTCGCGTCGGGCGCGTATGGCGTGAGCGGCGAAGGCTGGTTCGACGGCTACGGGCTCGTGCAGGCGCTGCGCAAGAAGGCGCAGGCGCTCGGTGCCCGCTATGTGCCGTCCGATGTGAAGGAGGTGGTGCGCGACGGCCGCAAGGTGACGCAGGTGGTCACGGCCGATGGCGAACGCTATGCATGCGACACGCTCGTCAACGCGGCCGGCGCGTGGACGCGCACGCTGTCGTCGATGATGGGCATCGACATCCCGGTGTATGCGCGGCGCCGCAGCATCTTCAACGTGTCGTCGCCGGCGAAGCTCGCGGATTGTCCGCTGCTGATCGATCCGACCGGCGTGTATTTCCGGCCGGAAGGGCGCACGTATATCTGCGGGACGTCTCCGAGCCCGGACCGCGACCCGGACGACCTGCCGCTCGACGAAGTCGACCACGACCTGTTCGACGAGGTGATCTGGCCGACGCTCGCGAATCGCGTGCCGGCGTTCGAGGCGCTGCGCGTGGAGAACTGCTGGTCCGGGTACTACGAGTACAACGTGTTCGACCACAACGCGATCATCGGGTATCACCCGGAACTCGACAACGTCGTGTTCGCGAACGGCTACAGCGGCCACGGGCTGCAGCAGGGGCCGGCGACGGGGCGCGGGGTCAGTGAACTCATTCTGGGCGGGCGTTACGACACGCTCGACCTGTCGACGCTCGGCTGGGCGCGCGTGCTGGAAAACCGGCCGATCGTCGAAAAGAACGTCGTGTAGCGCGGCGTGACCCGCCCCGTGTGGTGGGCGGGATTCTCCTTGTGTCTCAAACCCGTTGGCCCGACCTTGTCGGGCTTTTTTTGTTGCGCGTGTGATTGCGCGTGTGATTGCGCGTGTGATTGCGCGTGTGATTGCGCGTGTGATTGCGCGTGTCATCCGCGCCGTAGATCGCGTCGCGCAAGTCGTGAAGGGTGAGCCGGCATGTCAGGCGGCACGCCCCGGTAGTGCCATTTATCCACACGGAACAGGGCTTCGTGGGCTGCATCGTCGGCGCCGACGGCCATGGGCGGGCGTTTCAGCCGGGGCCACGGCACGTCAGGCATGCGCCGCGCAGCCGACAAAATATGCCCCAAGCGACGGGCGTTCGTTAGAATCTGTTTTCGTCGAGAAAATAACGCAATTGCATGGGGGCAGGGCGGGATCGCATGACGGATGCTGCTCGCCCGGATTCCATCGTTCATCTTTCACCGGAGGCGAGCATGCCAGGTTTACTTCCCGATGTTGACCGCGAGGGGCTCCTCGAATATTCGGTGGTGTACACCGATCGCTCGGTCAACCATATGTCGCAGCGCTTTCAGGGCGTCATGCGCGACATCTCCGGCACGCTGAAAAAAGTCTACAACGCGAAGTCGGCCGTGATCGTCCCCGGCAGCGGGACGTTCGGCATGGAAGCCGTCGCGCGGCAGTTCGCAACGAACAAGAAGTGCCTCGTCATCCGCAACGGCTGGTTCAGCTTCCGCTGGTCGCAGATTTTCGACATGGGCAGCATTCCGTCCGAAACGACGGTGCTGAAGGCGCGCCCGGTCGAAGCGGGACGGCAGGCCGCGTATGCGCCGGCCCCGATCGACGAAGTGGTCGCCGCGATCAACGCGCACAAGCCGGATCTGGTCTTTGCGCCGCACGTCGAAACCGCGTCCGGGATGATGCTGCCCGACGGGTATCTGCGCACGGTGTCCGACGCCGTGCATGCGGTCGGCGGCATGTTCGTGCTGGATTGCATCGCGTCCGGCACGGTGTGGGTCGACATGCAGGCGAGCGGCGTCGATATCCTGATCAGCGCGCCGCAGAAGGGCTGGAGCGCGTCGCCGTGCTGCGCGATGGTGATGCTCGGCGCGCTTGCTCGCGAACGCATCGATGGCACGACCAGCACCAGCTTCGCGTGCGATCTGCGCAAGTGGCTGCAGATCATGGAAGCCTATGAAGGCGGCGGGTTCGCTTACCACGCGACGATGCCCACGGACAGCCTCACGACGCTGCGCGACGTGATGAAGGAAACCGAGGCGTACGGCTTTGACAAGGTGAAAGAGGAGCAGCTCGAGCTGGGCAAGCGGATTCGTGCGTTGCTGGCCGAGAAGGGTTTCCGCAGCGTGGCGGCGGAAGGGTTCGAGGCGCCGGGTGTCGTGGTCAGTTATACGGACGACGAAGGGATTCGAACCGGGAAGAAGTTTGCCGACGTTGGGTTGCAGATCGCGGCCGGCGTGCCGCTGATGTGCGACGAGGGGGAGGATTTCAAGACCTTCCGTCTCGGGTTGTTCGGCCTCGACAAGCTGCATGATGTCGATGGGGCGGTTGCGCGGTTTGCGGATGCGCTGGAGCGGATTCTTTAAGACGCTTCGCGGATTGGGCGAGGCAGTGGACGGTGGGTATGTGCGACCGTGGTCTACTGTCTCGCTGGATGGATGGTCATGGTCTTGTCCGATGCGCGCGTTCGGGTTCAGGGTTGGGGTACCCATGCACAGCGAGGTCGGTCGATTGGCCTGTACGGTCAACCTGAAGGGCTCACATGGAATATGTCGTTCGACAGGAAGTCCCGTCGGTATCCGACTACATCGGCATTCGTGTTGCTGCGGGGCTGAGCAGAAAGTCGGAACAGGCCGCGACGATCGGGTTGAAGAATGGACTCTTTAGCGTCGTGGCTTACTGCGATGGTGTCCCGATCGGAATTGGCCGGGTCATCGGTGACGGCGGCTGTTTCTTCGAGATCGTCGATATCGCGGTGTTGCCCGCTCACCAGAAGAAAGGCGTGGGTGACCTGATCATGCGGGCGCTCATGGGCTACGTTCACGAGCATGCGCCGCCGACCGCCTATGTCAGCCTGATGGCGGATCACGGGACACCGAAGTTCTACGAGCGCTACGGTTTTACACCGTCGCTGCTGCCGGAGAAGGCGGGGATGTTTCTGCGCATTGCGTAACGTTGGGGCGTCGTTTTTTCTGTCGCGGTGCGGCGGCCCGGCGTACGCCGGTGCGCCCGCGCTAATTCACGCATTCCGGCACCACCGGGTCGTTGCTGCCCGTGTAGACGAATCCGTCGGAGATCCATTGATCTGAATGCGCGTCAAACCTCGTCCTTCAGGGCGGGGAAGGATAGCGCGGACGCCGTAGGCGTCCTTTCCGGCGGCTAGGTGTTTCATGCTTGACTGGTGCGCTTGCAAGGTGAGCACCCTGAACCGGCGTCTGGTTCGGCTCGATTGTGCCGTCCGGAACGAGAGGCTGTGTGCGTACTACGAATCGCTTGGTTTTGTCCGCGTGGGATTGAAATCGGACGGCGAAGTCTGGTCGCTGTACGAAAAGCCGGTCTACCCGCTTTCGACCTGAACGCAGGCAGGGTTCCACCGCGAGCCTGGTCACGCGACCGGTTGCAAGGCGCGAGTCATTGCCGGCAGGCGGATCCGCGACCTGCGCAAGCGCATCGAAGACGGACACCAATGAAGTGCGTCACTTGCGCACTCAAGAACCGACATCAAATCGCGAGCCGTGCCCACGGGCTGCATATCGGCGCGTCGCCCGGGCGTCTGGTTCTGGCCACTGTCGGATTGGGGCTGGCCGATAAGCATCGCCCGGCCGCAATCGCTCATTCGACAGAACCGGCCGGATCATCGACAATTCGCGGCGATCAAAACATGAGAGAAGGGGGCAGGTGCATGCGCGGGTTCTGTAAAACGCTCGGCGTGATCCTGAGCATGTCAGTCGTTGGCGTCGCAGCGGCTCAAGCCGTTTCCAGCGAACTCGCATTCCCGCGTTTCACCCAGGCGGAGGGCCGGACGGATAGCGACGGTCTCCCGCTATCCGGCGCGAAACTCTGCGTGCTTCCCGACCGTGCGCCGTGCTTCCAGGTGCCGCCTGCGCCGCTTCCCCATTCGCCGAAGGAGTTTTACCAGTTCGGACTGAATCCACGATCCGAACGGTTGCCGATTGCGTCGGGCGGCTCGTGGGTGTTCTTCTCGGGAATGTTCTCGGGTGGCGGCAGCGGGATGCTGGAGCGCGTGGCGATCTTGCGTTATGGCGCGAACGGCAAGATCGAGAACCTGATGCCGGAAGTCACCCAGACGGAGTCGGCTGACCGGGCGATGTGGAAGGTGCCGGACGTGTCGCCCTATCCGGTGTTCGTTCGGGCGGACTTCGTGTGGGCCGACAACGAGGATCATTTCGGCAAGCACTTGTTCGACGTCGATGCGTGGGTGTTCGATCCCGCCACCAGCCAGTACAGGAAGCGGTTTTCCTACCGGACGACCAAACGCTATGACCGCGGCGAGGGCTCGGACCATGTGCTGACTACCGAGCGTGCGGAAATCATGCGGCGCCTCGCGGCCAGCAAGTAGCCCGCGTGGGCGTACCCGGGATCCGTCGAAACGCATGACCGTCTTCAGCGGACCCGGCGAACCGTTCAACACAAGACCGGCGCACGAAACCCTACCGCTGCACTTCCCCGTAAGTCTCCCTGCACACCTCGCGCAAAGCCTCGACGAGCAGATCCCGCGCCGGCGAGCGCGAATCGGCGGCGCGGGTAAACAGCGCGATGGGTGGGAGCGTCCACACCAGCGAGTAAGGCACGATCGCCACCCCGGCGATCCGCACCAGTTCTTCCGCGATATCGGCCGGCACGATCGATACGGCCTCGTCGCTCGACGCGATCATTTCGCCGATCAGCTTGGATGAATAACTCTCGACGATCGGAACGGGCGGCGCGATGCCGGCCGACAGGAACAGGTCGGTGACCTGTTCCCGCATCGGCGTATGCGGTGCACCGAGAATCCAGTCGAGCGCGTGCAGCTTGTGCCAGTCCAGCGCGGTGCGGGCCAGTTTCGCGGCAAGGCGCCGGCTCGCGATCATGCGTGGCTGCTGCTGGTACAGCACTTCGAAGGAGACCTGGCCCAGGTCGATCGCCGACGATGCGCGCCCGATCACGATGTCGACGCTGTGGTCCCTGAGCTGCAACAGGAGCTGATCGCTGGTGCCTTCGTGAATCGTCACCGTCAGGCGCCGCTCCATGCGCGCTTGCAGCCGCTTGAGCGCCGCCGACAGCATCTGGCCGGAAATGAACGGAATCACGCCGATGTGCAGGTGAGCCGCATGCCCGGCGGCGACGGCTTCCATCTCGCGGGCGAGGTGGTCGAGATCCTTGATCATCGCCTTTGCCCGCTCGAGCACGACCGCGCCGAGCGCGGTGGGCCGCATGCCGCGCGACGAGCGCTCGAAGAGCGGCGTGCCGAACATGCTCTCCAGCTCGGACAGCGCGTTCGTCACGGCCGGCTGGCTGCTGGCCATGTGTTCCGCGACGCGCGTCAGCGATCCGTGCTGCTGGATCTGCAGCAACAGCACCAGATGCCGCATCTTCAGACGCGCGCCCAGCCGCCTGACCACGTCGTTTGCATCAAAAGTCATTGACTGGTCACGTGCCCATCATGAAAAAGTGATGAGCCGATATTAAAACAGAATCATCACCTTATGGCGGATCCCTAGAATCCTCTTCATGGATCGCGCCGGGACTGGCCTGGCGCCCGTGCCCGGATCGAAAACATGAAACAGACTGAGACACAGCAGCAGGCAGCCTTCGACTATCACGAATTTCCGACCCCGGGAAAGATCTCGGTCGTCGCCAGCAAGCCGCTCGTGACCCAGCGCGATCTCGCGCTGGCCTACACGCCGGGCGTCGCGGGCGTGTGCGAAGCCATCGCCGCCGATCCGCTGCAGGCGCACCGTTTCACGAGCCGCGGCAACCTGGTGGGCGTGATCACGAACGGCACGGCGGTGCTGGGCCTGGGCAACATCGGCCCGCTCGCGTCCAAGCCGGTCATGGAAGGCAAGGCCGTCCTGTTCAAGAAGTTCGCGGGGATCGACGTCTTCGACATCGAGATCAACGAAACCGATCCGGACAAGCTGGTCGACATCATCGCCGGTCTCGAGCCGACCTTCGGCGGCATCAACCTCGAGGACATCAAGGCGCCCGAGTGCTTCACGGTCGAGCAGAAGCTGCGCGAACGCATGAAAATTCCCGTCTTCCACGACGATCAGCACGGTACCGCCATCACCGTCTCCGCCGCGTTCATCAACGGGCTGAAGGTCGTCGGGAAGTCGATTTCGGAAGTGAAGGTCGTGACGTCGGGGGCCGGGGCCGCCGCGCTGGCCTGCCTGGACCTGCTGGTCGACCTCGGGCTGCCGGTCGAAAACGTCTGGGTGACGGACATCGAAGGCGTGGTCTACCGCGGCCGCACCGTGCTGATGGACCCGGCCAAGTCGCGCTTTGCGCAGGAAACCGATGCGCGCAAGCTGGCCGAAGTCATCGGCGGCGCGGACGTGTTCCTGGGCCTGTCGGTCGGCGGCATCCTGACCGCCGACATGCTGAAGGCGATGGCGCCGCGCCCGCTGATTCTCGCGCTGGCCAATCCCACGCCGGAAATTTTCCCGGAACTGGCGCACGCGACGCGCGACGACGTCGTCATCGCGACGGGCCGCTCGGACTATCCGAACCAAGTCAACAACGTCCTCTGCTTCCCGTACATCTTCCGCGGTGCGCTGGACGTGGGCGCGACGACGATCACCCGTGAAATGGAGATCGCGGCGGTTCACGCGATCGCCGGGCTGGCCGAGGAAGAGCAGAACGAAGTCGTTGCGGCGGCCTACGGTGCGTACGACGTGGCGTTCGGCGCGCAATACCTGATTCCGAAGCCGTTCGACCCGCGCCTGATCGTCCGTATCGCGCCGGCCGTGGCCAAGGCGGCGATGGAGGGCAGGGTGGCGAAGCGCCCGCTGACCGATCTCGACGCGTACGTCGAGCAACTGCAGCAATTCGTCTACCATTCCGGCGCGTTCATGAAGCCGTTGTTCGCGACGGCGCGCCGGCTGGTGCGCGACGGCGGCAAGGCGCGGATCGTCTTTACCGAAGGCGAGGACGAGCGCGTGCTCCGCGCGGTGCAGGTGATCGTCGACGAGAAGCTGGCGCGTCCGATCCTGGTCGGGCGCCCGGAGGTGCTGCTGGCGCGCATCGAGCGTTTCGGCCTGCGGATCCGGCTCGGCCAGGATGTGGAGGTGACGAACCCCGAGTATGACGAGCGGTTTCCGCAGTACTGGACGACGTATTGGGAGCTGCGGTGCCGGGATGGCATCTCGAAGGAGATGGCGCGGGTCGAGATGCGCCGCCGTCTGACGCTGATCGGCGCAATGATGGTGCGGCTCGGCGACGCGGACGGGATGATCTGCGGGACGGTCGGCGAGTATCACAACCACCTGCGGTTCGTCGACGAAGTGATCGGGAAGAAGCCGCGGGCGTCGACCTATGCGGCGATGAACATCCTGTTGCTCGACCAGCGGACGGTCGCGCTGGTGGATACGCACGTCAACGACAATCCCGATGCGGAGCAGATCGCGGAATTCACGATCGCTGCGGCTCGTCAGATGGAATGGCTGAACCTGACGCCGAAGGCGGCGTTGCTGTCGCGGTCGAACTTCGGGTCGGGGAGTGCGGCGTCGGGCGTGAAGATGCGCCGGGCGCTGGAGATCGTCCGGGAGCAGGCACCGGATATCGAAGCGGACGGCGAGATGCACGGCGACTGTGCGCTCGACGAAGGCCTGCGGTCGAGGCTCCTGCCGATGTCGCCGCTGAAGGGGGCTGCCAACCTGCTCGTTTGCCCGAACGTGGATGCAGGGAATATCGCGTACAACCTGCTCAAGACCGAGGCGGGCAGCAACGTGGCGGTGGGGCCGTTCCTGCTGGGCGTCAACGCGCCGGTGAACATTCTCACGTCGAGCTCGACGGTGCGGCGGATCGTGAACATGACGGCGTTGACGGTGATCGAAGCCAATCGCAACGCGTCTGCCTGAGCAGGCAACGGAAGGGGCGGTGGCGACTTCGCAAGGCGCCGCGTAGCGGAAACCCGGATGTGGCGGGTTCCGCTTCCGGTTGCCGGTGAACCGGTGTGGCTGCCCGCCCGTGTTACGGAGCGGCGCTTGTCCGTCGAGGTTGCCAACGGCCGGCTTCGGACGTCGGCAATCGTTTGCCTGCAGCCAACCGGACCTCGGCTTTACCCTGAGACAAACCCGCCACCTCCCTGCGCCGACGTCCCGCCCCGGTGCTGCGATCCAATCGATTTAATCAGTATCGCGTAACAATTGCCTCGCCACGACGCTCCGAAGCCCACACTATTGATACCAATCCTAACAATGTTTTGGGGCTCGATACTTTCGATATCGTCCGATAATTAGCTTTTATTTTCGTCTAAAATCGCGCTTCTTCTTACTTTTGAACGGAAAAAGTTTTGATTAAACTGACGAAAAATCTTTCGCGCACGGCCATCGCCGCATGCGTTGCTTATGCCGGGCTCATGCCTTTGTCCCAATCCGCCCAGGCTCAGGTCGAACCTCTGAAGAATCCGGTCTACGGCGTGACCCTCGACGACCTGACCAAGCTGGACGCGATCATCGCGTCGCTGCAGAACCTGCCGTACAAGCCTACCGTGCGGGTGGTGTTCGATCCGGATATGTCGGCCGCCGACTACTACGCGCCGCTGCTGCGCCTGCACGCAGTCGCGTACGTGATGGGCGAAATTTACGATTCTTACTATTTCCCGACGACGCTCGCCACGTATCAGGCAAGAACGCAGGAACTGGTGTCGCAGCTGAAGAACACCGTCGACGTCTGGGAGATCGCCAACGAAATCAACGGCGAATGGCTGCGTAATCACCCGAGCGGTACGAACAGCGTGGTCAACTCGGAAGAGCAGCAGATCGGCCAGATGGTTGCGGCAGCCAACCAGATCGTCAAATCGAACGGCGGCAAGACGGCCATCACGCTGTACTACAACGACGACAGCAAGGGCAACAACTGCTGGGAGAAGCCGCAGGATTACTGGAAGACGTGGCCGACCGCCTTCCTGTCGTCGACGGTTCGCCAGCAGGCCGACTACGCGCTGTTCAGCTACTACCCGTATCAGGATTGCACGGGGCTGAGCCCGTCGTGGAAGAACGACTTCGCGGCGCTGGAAAGCATCTTCCCGAACGCGAAGGTGGGCTTCGGCGAAATCGGTACCTCGGACATCTCCGCGCCGGCGTCGGTGCAGCAGAACCTGATCAAGACGTACTACCCGATGGTCAACAGCAATACCGATCCGCGTTTCATCGGTGGATTCTTCTGGTGGAACTACGCCGAGCAAATGCTCCCGTATTCGACGAGCTCGTACTTCCAGTTGTTGCGTCAAACGATCCTTCCGCTCAAGGCGCCCAACTAAGCAAACAGCGCCGTTCAAGAGCAAGCGTCAGCGTCGCTGGTTAGAACCACAATGTCGCGCGTACCACGAGACCACGTGCGCGTGCCGCTGACGTCAAGCCGAACCGGTATTGCACCGTGACATCCAGATAGCTTGCCGGTGCGCTGTATCGGCCTTCGCGAAACCAGTACCGAAACTGGATGCCGGGCCCTGCACCGATCGCCGTCTTGTCCGGCTGCCGATTGTCGTGATCGCCGGCCACCGCGACGTGCGGGTAGATGGTCAGCCGATCGCTGATCATCGGCAAACGCCAGGTGTGCCCGTAACGCAACTCCGAATAAATGATGTATCGCCCCGCGCTGATGAAGTAAGCGCCTTCGACATACGCCTGCCAGCTGCGCCAGCTCGGTTCAGTGACCCTCAGGTCGGTCCCGCCTTCCGACGAATAGCCCACGCGCATCAGCCAGTCCGTCATCGACAGGCTGCCGACATGGAACAGCCGCTCGGCGGTCAGCACGACGTTCTGGTCGGGTAGCGGCTTGTAGCGCGCGCCCACCGAACCCTGCACGGTCGGCATGCCGGTCGTGTTGCCCGATCCGTCGTAGGCCGTGCCGTATCCGCGCACGAAGAACTGGAAGATGCGGCCGTTCTGATAGCCGATCTTCGGCGGCTGCCAATACACTTCGATACCCGGCTGCAACACGCTGATGGTGCCTTGCGGACCGAACGCGGCCGACTGGTACGGCGCGCTCAGCACGAAACCCCAGCTGCGCTGAAGCTGCTCGACTTCGCGCCGATAGCCGAACTTGTGCTGCGCATCGAAGGTGTGTTCGTTTTCATCGGCGTCGAGGCTGTGCTCGAACAGATCGATGGACTCCTGGTTCAGCCCGATCCGCTTGGCGGCGTAGCCCGCGTCCGCGTAGTTCATCGCATTGCCCGCACCGCCGGAAAATCCCTCCTGAAATGCGTCGAGCGCCTCGCGATCCTTGTGGTCGCGCAGGAGGTCATAGGCCTCCTGCAATTTCTGTTGCGCGGTATTGTCCACCGGCGCCTGAGCGGACTGATCTTCTTGCCGCGCCTGCGCCGCGATCGACGCGGCCATGTTGCGCTCGCCTTCGGTCGTTGCGTCGCCGGCCGCGAGGTCCGCCATGCGGAGCGCGGTGTCGCGGTCACCTGCCTGCAGGCTCATCTGCGCGATACGCACCTGGACCACGGCCGATTTTTCGTCGGCCAGCGGCGCCAGCGCAACGCCGGCTTCATGCGGGAGTTTCGCCGCGAGCGCGCTGTCCGCCCACGCGAGACGCAGGTTGCGCTGCTGTTCCTTGCTCCATTTCCCGGTCGCGACGGCGGCCGAGAAATCGCTGCACGCCACGTCGTAACGCATCTGACGCTGGGCCAGGTAGCCATGCTGCGCGCGTACCGCCGCACTCTTCGGAAAACGAACGATCAGCGATTCCATCATGGCGTCCGCTTCGTCGACCTTTCCCTCCCGCCTGTATACGTCGACGAGCAGCAGCCCGAGCTGTTCGCTTCCGGGCTGAATCTTGATGGCGCGCGACGCATACACTTCCGCGAGGGGCAGGTCGCCGGCATTGATCGCCTTGTACGCGCTGTCGGCGAGCTTGTAGGCTTTGGGCGTCAGTTGCTGGGCGGCGGATGCCGGCGCCTGCCAGGCCAGCGACACGGCGATCGCCAGTGCGCTCAACCGCACGCAGCGCTTGAGGCCGGCTGCGATCGGGCGTTTGGTCCGTTTCATGCCTGTTCTCCCGATGGTTTTTGCACGGGAGCGCCCTGCTGTGCCGCCGGGTCGCCGTCACGTGCGCGCGCGATTTCGACGAAGCGCGAGTGCCGGGAGAGTTCGGCGGCAATCTCCGCATCGCAGGCGATGAAGTAGGCAACATTCGATCGGGCTCCGCGCCGCACGACGTCCTGTTCGTCCGGCGTGAGCGGCCGTCCGACCGCAATGTTCAGCGTGCCGTCGTCCGCGGTCGAAAACGGCACGGCGCGATATGCGTACTGCAGCTCGAATGCCAGCGAATCCGCGAAGTGGCCCACCGCGACGTTGCCGAGGCTCACCCGGGGCAGCTCGGCTTGCTCGGCGATCGCATCCGCCAGCGATTCGGCGGAGATCGCGCAGCCTTCGACCAGCAGTTCGCCCAGTCGCGTGCCGCAGGTCAGTTGTTTCTCCAGGGTCGCTTGCAATTGCTCCAGCGTGACCACGCCCCAGCCGACCAGGATCTCGCCGACTTTCAGACGTACTTTCCCGAGCGCTTCGTTCGACAGGTAGGTATGGCTGGTCTTGTCCCAGGCGATGGGTTTGCCGGTCACCAGGTGGCCGATATAGATACGCCACGCGCGGCAGACCGCGTAGAAATTGATCAGGTTGTTGACGAACATCCGCGGAATCGAGAGCAGCCCCTGGGTCGGGCCATTCAGCTTGCTGACGAAATGGAAACGCTGCCCGGCGCGCGCAAACAGCATCGCGGTGTTGATCCACAGCAGCGGCGCGACCCATTGGCCCGCCATGACGAGCGGGGTGCCATCCGGGATGACATGGCCGGCTCGCTGGAGCGCGCCAAGCAACAGGAAGTTGAGCAGCACGCCATAGGCAATGACCGAAAACAGCGATGTCACGATGCCCTTGCGATCGTGGAAGAACATGTACCGGGTGAGAAGATTGCCTTTCCAGCCGAGTTGCTCCCAGCCCTGAAAGGCAATGCCGAGGATCCAGCGCGTGCGCTGACGGTACGCGGTACGAAATGTTTTCGGAAAATACTCGCGCGTGGCCAGCAGGTTTCGATTGGCGACGCCGCCCTGTTCGCGCTTTTCCGCTGCATCGCGCGTGCTCCCCGTCAGTGGAATGCACGCAAAGGTTTCCTTCATCCCCAGGTCCCTCAACCGGAAGCTGAAGTCGTAATCCTCGGTCAGCGAACTGGTGTTGAACGGAGCGCCGTTGCGCTCCTTCATCGCCGCTTCGATCGAGCGCCGGCTGTAGCACGACGCCACGCCCGCGCCCGGGACGACGCCGGTCAGCCGGGCGCGCACCGGCACGTCCTTCTGGTGCGTTTCGCTGAAGTCGTCCAGGTAGCATCCGGCGACGAACTCGTTCCATTTCCGCGGCAAGGACAGCACGGGAAGCTGGACCAGGTCGCTATCCGCAACCGCGTGGTTGAGATACTTGAGCTCGACCGGATGAATGACATCCTCGCAGTCGTGCATGACGACGCCCGCGAACTGAATGTGATGAACCGCTTCGTAGCGCAGGATGGCTTCGACGATCCAGTTCAGGCAGTCCGCCTTGCAGGTCGGCCCGTCGTTCATCACCGTCGCGCGCGTGACCCTGCCCGGATACCGGCGGACCATCCGTTCGACCTCGGCCGTGGTTTCGGCATCGTTGTGATAGGTGCCGACGAATATCACGTATCGCTCGTACTCGAGGGTCGCCAAGGTGTTTTCGATCATCTTGGCGATCACGTCGTATTCCTTCCACGCCGGCACCATCAGCGCCAGATGCCGCTCCTCCAGCGCGCGCAGCATGCCGATATCGACCGTTTGCGATTTTTCGCGGCGCAGGATGCGCCGGATTTCAAAGGACCAATAGCACGCATCCAGTGTGAGGTCATCGAGTGTGCTCACCAGGATGACGATTGCGGTCACAATGGCGACAAGGTTAAGTGCATATAAATACGCACTCCAAATCATGTTATCCATCATTTTGTCCGCGCTGTTATCTTTTAATTGATGAGTCACCTCGTACCGACACAAGACGAAACTTTCCCCGTCCTCGTCGCCCCCCGTCACGTCCACTCCGTGGTGTGTGCCACGCGAACACCTGCCGCTCGAAAATAGCGCTGCCAGCATGCGAGCTTTTTCGATGTGGCCACGTCGCATCGCGAACGATGCAACGTGTTCAGTGGATGACTTTTTTGACAGCCCGTTTCCCGCTTGCCCGACTCCATCCCTGCGTTCTTCAGCGCCTGCAGCCGCTCTCCACGCGATGCATGCGCAGTGCCCCCGCGCACCGACTTCGCATCACACTGCTGATCTAGCAAGTCGTGCGCCATCGCTGCGCAACCCTTGAGCTAACAGGCGTCGCGCCGCGCCGCGCAGGATCGGCGCGCCGAATCCGAGCCAAATGTTTCAGTGCTGAAACACGGGGTCGATCGGCCGGATGACACATCGTTTTCCGACCCTCTGCCGGGCCCCGGCTGCCGTCCTCGGGAAATCGTCATGCGATTCCAGCGGTCACGTGCCGGATGGATTGGCGTTGAACCCGAAAATCAGGCGCGTCAGCGCATCGTTGCGCATGTGTGTCACACGCGGCGATCGCGGTTTGGTGATCTGCGAAGCGCGGGGCGCAATCAGGTTTTCCAGGGGGAGCGTACGAACGGGTTTTGTGCGTTTGTCCGATTAAATTCGTGACACCGCCGCGTTGCATGCCTGAAACGTTTTGTCGACACAATTTCGAGCTGCGTTGACACGCCAATTTCGCCCCCTTGGCGCTATGCCCGTCTGAGACGGATGGTACGGTTCTAGCTTGAATATCAAACCATCTCCTCCCGGATTTATTTGTCTGGTTTCAATCGCGAATCCAATCTCCACGACATAGTGCCCCCGATTCCGGATGGTGATTCGTTGTGCTCGTTTCGTTAACGAGACGAATTCATTTCGCATATCAAAGGATGAAAATCATGCCTTCGCATCGCAATCAATATTTTCGGAACGGGTTGAGCGCCGCGGGATCACTCGTTGCAATAGTCGCCACGCTGGTCTTCGCCGTCGGCGCTCAGGATGTGAATGCGCAGCAGACGAACAATGCGTCTGCCCCGCAGATCAAACCGCCTCCGCTGCCGAACGGCTCGGCTCACGTCAACGTGAAAGCAGGCATGTCCGACGAGGATTGGGAAAAGGCGTACAAGGAAACGGGCCGCCCGAAGTTCAGCAAGAATTCCGTCAAGAAACTCAATGGCAATGTGGAACGTGAATAGGGAGAAACGGCCATGAAAAAGATCTTGCTCGTCATCGCGCTGCTTGCGGGACTCGCGCAGATGACATTGCCGGGCACCGCTCAAGCGCAGACCACCACTGCTCATACGCTCGTGCTGTACGACAACCCGGCCAACGACCCGTTTTCGAAGCTGGGCCTGATGTACAGCATCATGCTGAGGAACCTGCTGGGTCACTTCAATACGACGGTCGATCTGGTTCCGATCCAGAACTACACGGCCGGCATGGTCGGGAACCATGACGTGACGTTCTATATCGGCGACTACTACAACAACCCGATTCCGACGGCGTTCATGAGCGACGTGATGGCCACCAAGAAGACGGTGGTCTGGTTCAAGTACAACCTGTGGCAACTGGCCTGGAACACGGCCTTCACGTTCAACCAGACCTTCGGGTTCAGCTTCGTGGGCCTTGCCGGCATGAACGCGACGCCTTCGTCGAGCAATCCGAATCCCGGCTTCTACGACACGGTCACGTACAAGAACCTGCCGATGGTCAAGTATTACGCCTACAACGCGTCGACCGGCGTCATCAGTGCGGATCCGGATATCGGACTGACCCAGGTCGTCGATGCCACCAAGGCGCAAGCGCTCGTCACCATCAAGAACAGCAAGAGCGGCGCAACCGCGCCCTACGTGATGCGCTCGGGCAACTTCTGGTACTTCGCCGACATGCCGTTTTCCTACATCGGGCCGACGGACCGCTACCTGGTGATATGCGACATCCTGCACGACATCCTGCAGACCAATGCACCGGTGAATCATCGTGCGCTCGTCCGCCTGGAGGATCTCGACGCGTATACGACCACGAGTGCAATGCAGCTGCTGACGAACTACATGTACTCGAAGAAGATCCCGTTCACGATGGCCACCATCCCGTTGTATACGGACCCGAACGGCTATTACAACGGCGGCGTGCCGGAGACGATCCATCTGGCGCAGGCAACGGGCCTCAAGAGAGCGCTGAATTACGCGCTCTTGCGCGGCGGCTCGATCGTGATGCACGGCTATACGCACCAGTACGATTCGACGCCGAACCTGCTGAATGCGGTCAGCGGCAGCGACTACGAGTTCTGGTACGCGGTGCAGAACCGTCCGGTCGATGAGGACTCCATCCCGTGGGCGGAAGGCAGAATGGCCGATGGCCTGCTCGAGTTCACGCTCAACGGCTACAAGGTCGTCGGCTGGGCCGCGCCGCAGTACCAGATGTCGCCGGCCGCATCGTCGGCGACAGCCCTCACGTTCCCGATCACGTTCCAGCGGGCCGTGTACTACACCGCGGCCAAACCGCAGATCGGAACGGGTGCCGCCAACCAGGACTTCTCGGCCGGGCAGTTTTTCCCGTACATCATCAACACCGATTACTACGGGCAGCGGATCATCCCGGAGAACCTGGGCAGCGTGCAGTACAACATCTGCAATGTCGACCCGTTCTCGTGCATCACGTACACGTGGCAGCAAATCGTGACCAATGCCCAGTATGGCCTGGCGGTGCGGGACGGTTTCGCGTCGTTCTTCTTCCATCCGTACTGGCTCGAGCCCGATCTCGGATTGCCGGCGTATCAGGACTTCCAGAGCATGATCACCGGCATCACGAATCTCGGCTACAAGTGGGTGGATGGCGCGACGGCCAAGTGACGCAGGCGTAGCGACAGCCCCGTGCGACCCGCATTGGCAACGCGGGTCGCACGTTTGCGTTCGATCGGCTACGATGACGCGCAGGCATGCTTCCGGAGAGCCAGCGATGACCACGTACGCGATCCCGGCCTTGCGCAGGATTCAACAGCGCATGGGCCGGATTCGGCTCGCAGTGCGAGCGGGCCCGGGCCCGCTCGCCGCCGCGCCGCGCTCGCCCCGGGCGGCGACGCTCGCGGCGATCGGCGCATCGCTCGTCGTGGCTGCCTGCAGCTGGTCCGCGCACGACGTGCACGCGGACGGCATCGTCTGGCAGGTGGACAACTCGACGACGAATCCGGTCGGCAACTGGCAGATGCTCGGCGTACACGATCTGCTGATCCAGTGGACCGTCGTCGACGATACCGCGTACATCGCCAACACCCACATCCAGCCTGCTGCGCACCTTCCCGACTGGGAACGTATCGGTCGTGAGCCATGGGCCAGAAACGTGATCCTGGGCCTCGCCGGCTACCAGGACGAAAAACGTGCGCGCACCCATCTGTCGACGCTCGCCGATCAATCCCTGGAAGTGGCGCGCGCACCGGTTCCGCTGCATGTCACCGGGTACTACTTCCCGGTCGAGATCGATCCGACCTGGCAGGATGCGCCGAAGCTCGCCGCGGTCCTGCAGCGGCTGCCGCGTCCGCTCTGGGTGAGCGTGTACGACCAGACCAATATCGGCGGAAAGGCGCTGGCCGACTGGCTCGCAGCATGGCTGCCTGCGGACGTCGGCGTGTTCTTCCAGGACGGCTGCGGCGTCTATGCCCGCGAGCCCTACGTTGCGCGCACCTACCTCGACGAGCTGGTTTCAAAATTGGGAAAATGGCGCGTGCGGGTCATCGCCGAGGCGTTCCGGCCCGCCGAGCGGGGCGGGTTCCGTTCAGCCAGCGCCGACGAGTTGGGCAAGCAACTGCAGGTGTATCGCGGCTATCCGGTCTATCTGTTCGATGGTCCGCACTATGTGTCGGACGACCTCACGCGCGCGCTTTCGACGTGGAAGCCCAAGCCGCCGCCGGCCGATCCTGCGGGGCCGGCGCACTGATTCGGCGAGATCCCGGCGAGCCGGGGCGGGCACGGTGAGCGCATGGCGAAACAATCGCGCGGATTGGCTTTCTCGCGGTAACACACGTTTGGAACCCGGTGTCGAAACGCCGGCGTACAGGGCGCTTCGCTGCTCCTTCCCGAGCCCCATTTGATGACCAAACCGCAAGACCTAGTGCATAGATATCGTTTGCCGCGGCCTTAATGACTATCGACAATCGTGGCTCGATTTCACCGCCCCGGCGCCAGAAGCGCCGCGGTGGCCGGCATCGGGCGGCTATCCCGGCCATCCGCGCCATCCAGCTCACGACGACATGTACGCGTTCACTCCCTCATTCCAGAATCCCGCCGGCTCGCCGATCCGCGAACTGTTCAAGTACCTGTCCGAACCGGGCATGATTTCCTTCGCGGGCGGCTATCCGGCCAGCGACCTGTTCGATGTCGACGGCCTGAACGCAGCCGCCGAGCGCGCGTACGCGCAGCCCGTGCGCTGCCTGCAATACGGCCCGACCGACGGCCTCGCCGAACTGAAACAGCAACTGATCGCGCTGATGGCGCGTCGCGGCGTGGCCTGCCCCGCGGCCGAACTGCTCGTGACGACCGGTTCGCAGCAGGGCCTCGACTTGCTGCTGCGCGTGATGGTGTCGCCGGGCGACGTCGTGCTGACCGAGCAGCCGGCCTATCCGGCGACGCTGCAGGCGATGCGTCTGCAGCAGGCGCGCATCGTGACGATTCCGGTCGACGGCGAAGGCCTCGACGTCGATCGTCTCGGCGACCAGCTCGCGTCCGGCGCGATCGTGCAGCCGAAGCTGCTCTACACCGTCCCGACCTTCGCGAACCCGACGGGCGCGACGCTCACGCGCGAGCGCCGGCTGAAGCTGCTGCGTCTCGCGGTGCAATACCGTTTCCTGATCGTCGAGGACGATCCGTACGGCGACCTGCGTTTCGCGGGCGAAGCCGTGCCGTCGATGCTGGCGCTCGCCGATCAAGTGGACGGCGCACGCGACTGGATCGTGCATTTCGCGAGCCTGTCGAAGATCGTCGCGCCTGGGCTGCGCGTAGGCTGGACGATCGCGCCGGCCGAGATCGCGCGGCGCTGCGTGATCGCGAAGCAGACGGTCGATCTGTGCAGCGCGCCGTGGACGCAGGCGACCGCTGCCGAATACCTCGCCGACGGCGCGCTCGAACGCCATCTGCCGCGCATCGCGGCCGCCTACCAGCGCAAGTGCGATGCGATGTGCGACGCGTTGCGCGACGGCCTTGGCGATGCGATCGAATTCCATCGTCCCGAAGGCGGGATGTTCGTGTGGGCGCGGATCGGCGCCGTGTCGTCGGACGTGCTGCTGCAACGGGCGATCGCGAACAAGATCGTGTTCGTGCCGGGCAAGGCATTCTTCGCGGACAACGTCGACGCGGCCTCGCTGCGCCTGTCGTTTGCCGCGCCGGACGTCGACGCGATCCGGGAAGGCGTTGCGCGACTCGTGCGCGCGTATGGTGCGGCGCTCGCCGCGTGAGGAGACATCAACGTGAATATCACCGTCAACGACACCGTATCGATGGGCGCAGCGCCGGGCGTGGGCGATAGCCGGCCGGTCGCGCACCGGTCGTCGCAGATCGGCGCGGGGCCGCAGTATGTGGCCGACGTGCTCGGCCGCTTCGGCGCGGAGCTGGCGGGCGACATCGGCGACGCTGCATCGGTCGTGCTCGGCTACAACTGAGCCGCGCGGCATAGGCCGGTGCGCCACGCGCGTGCCGTCGCTGCTGCAAACGGTTAAGCTTGCGCGATCGCAACCCGCACGAGCGCCGCGCCTTCATGCCTGACTCAACGTCCGAATCGCTCGCGCAAACGTACGAGCGTCTGTGGTCCTGCCTCGAATCCGGCGTGAGCGCGCAGCGCTCGCCGTTCACGATGTTGCAGGCCGCGACGCTCGGCATCGACGGCGCGCCGAAGGTGCGCACGATCGTGTTGCGTCAGGTGAGCCGCGCCGGGCGCGTGCTGTCGTTTCATACCGATGCGCGTTCGGAGAAGGTTGCGGAGCTGCGCCGCGATCCGCGCATCGCGCTCGTCGCCAACGATCTCGATGCGCTCGTGCAGATTCGCGTGGAAGGTGTTGCATCGATCTGCGACGACGAAGCGCAACGGCGCGCGATCTGGCAATCGAGCCGTCCGCATACGCTGCTGCTGTATCGCGCACCGTTGCCGCCGGGCACGCCGGTCGAGTCGCCTGAAGCCGCGCATGTTTCGGCGAGCCAACGCGCAACGCCCACCGACGACGGCTACGAAAATTTCTGCCTGCTTCACGTGACCGTGACGCGCATCGACTGGCTCGAACTCGCGCGCGCCGGCCATCGCCGCGCGGTATTCGACCTGCACGAAGGCGACTACGAAGGCCGCTGGGTCGCGCCCTGACGCTGCCGAAGCCCGCTCAAGGGCGCCCGTCCGACACGGCCTGCGTGGCCATCCACTCGCGCATCACGACGATCGCGTCGTCATCGCGCCGCTCGGCCGGATACACGAGATAGAACCCCACCGACAGCGGAAACGCGAAATCGAACGGCTTGCACAGCCGGCCCGCTGCGATGTCGCGCTCGACGAGCGGATCGGTGGCGAGCGCGATGCCCTGGCCGGCGACCGCCGCATCGATCGCGAGCGACGTCTGGTTGAAGCGCAGCCCCTTGTGCGGATCGATGTCGACGGGCTCGGGCATCGCGGCGAGGAACTCGGGCCACAGGTCGTGCGCATCGTGCAGCAGCACGTGGCCCGCGAGTGCACGCGGCGACGCGGGCGCGGCCAGCAGCGCGGGGCTGCATACGGCGCATACGTCGAGCGGGAACAGCGCATGCGTGGCGAGATGCTTGCCGAACGGCGGCTTGCCGTAGCGGATCGCGAGATCCACGCCGTCGTGGCGGAACGTCGCGATCTGCGGGTCGGCGATCACGCGCACGTCGTAGTCGGGATGCGCATCGGTGAACTGCGCGAGCCGCGGAATCAGCCATTTCGACGCGAACGACGGCGTCGTGCTGATGGTTAGCGCGGCGCGCCGCTTCACGAGTTTGTCGGTCGCGTCGGCGATCGCGTGCAGCGCGCGCTGCACGTCGGAGAAATACGCGGCGCCGTCGTGCGTCAGCGCGAGGCCGCGCGGCAGGCGTTCGAACAGCTTCAGGCCGAGCACGTCCTCGAGATGGCGCACCTGCTGCGCGACGGCGCCCTGCGTGACGCCGATCTCGTCGGCCGCGGCGCGGAAATTGAGGTGCCGCGCGGACACTTCGAACGTGCGAAGCGCATTCAGCGGCGGCAGGCGGGAGGGGCGAGGCGGCATCGTCAGGCTGTAGAAAAACTATCGTCTGGAGGCAGAAATACTGGTTCGACAGTCGTGATTGATGCGCCTACATTACCACCATGGCGCGCCGAACGGCGGCTGCGCGGCGGCAGGAATCGAACGAGGAGCAAATCGTGACTGTAGAAAAAGTAGCGCTGATCACGGCGGCGGGCAAGGGCATGGGCGCGGCGATCGCGCGCGAACTGGCGGCGACGGGCTATCGCGTCGCGCTGATGTCGCCGTCGGGCAGCGCAGTGGCGCTCGGCGAGGAACTGGGCGGGTTCGGCATCCAGGGCTCGGTGACGGAAGAAGCCGATATCGACCGGCTCGTGCAGGAAACGGTGGCGCGCTACGGCCGCATCGATGCGGTCGTGAACAACACCGGGCATCCGCCGAAGGGCGAGCTGCTGGCGATCACCGACGACAACTGGCACGCGGGGCTCGACCTGATCCTGCTGAACGTGGTGCGCGTGATGCGCCGCGTGACGCCGATCTTCCAGAAGCAGGGCGGCGGCGCGGTGGTCAACATCTCGAGCTTCGCCGCGGACGCGCCCGAGCAGCCGATGCCCGTTTCGTCGGCACTGCGCGCGGCGCTGAGCGCGTGGACGCGGCTTTACGCGGAACGCTATGCGGCCGAGAACATCCGGATGAACGCGGTGCTGCCGGGCTTCATCGACAGCTGGCCGGAAACGCCGGAGATCGTCGCGCGCATCCCGGCGGGCCGCTTCGGCAAGACCGGCGAGATCGCGAAGACGGTCGCGTTCCTGCTGTCCGACGGCGCGGGCTACATCACCGGGCAGAACATTCGCGTCGACGGCGCGATCGTCAAGGCGCTCTGAGCGTCGCACCGGCGAGCGGCCGCACCGGCCGGGCCGCTCGCCGCGCAACCGCTACAAACGCGTACAAATCAGACAAATCCCGGATACATCAGACCTTTCAAATGGGCGACGCCGCGTGACGAGGGTGCGCCGGATTGAAAGCGAAGGCGCGTTTCCCGCGCGCGGCATGTTCACTTTCCACTTCACGAAAGGAGATGCCGAACGATGTCTTCCACACCGTTTTCCCCGATGCGTCGCCACCTGCTGGCCACATCCGTGGCCGCCGGGGTCTCGGCGATGCTGCCCACCGCGCTGCATGCGGCGACCGGCAACAGCGGCATACGCCCGTTCACCGCGCACATTCCCGATGACGCCGTGGCCGACCTGCGCCGCCGCATTGCCGCGACGCGCTGGCCGGGCCGCGAGACCGTCGCCGACGAATCGCAAGGCGTGCGGCTCGCGCGCATGCAGGCGCTGCTGCGTTACTGGGGGACCGACTACGACTGGCGCAAGGGCGAGGCGCGCCTGAACGGCTTCCCGATGTTCATCACGGAAATCGACGGGCTCGACATTCATTTCATTCACGTGCGTTCGCGGCACGCGAACGCGATGCCGATGATCATGACGCACGGCTGGCCGGGCTCGATCTTCGAGTTGCTGAAGGCGATTGGCCCGCTGACCGACCCGACCGCGCACGGCGCGAGCGCGGACGATGCGTTTCACGTCGTCGTGCCGTCGCTGCCGGGCTTCGGTTTCTCGGGACGTCCGACGAAGACCGGCTGGGGCTCGGATCACATCGCGCGCGCATGGGGCGAGCTGATGGCGCGCCTCGGCTATACGCGCTTCGTGTCGCAGGGCGGCGACTGCGGCTCGGTGATCTCGCACCGGATGGCGATGCAGCGCGTGCAGGGCCTGGCCGGGATCCACGTGAACATGCCGGCGACGGTGCCGCCGGACATCGCGACGCTGCTGCAGATCGACGCACCGGCGCCGGCTTCGCTGTCGCCGAAGGAGAAGGCCGCGTACGAGAAGCTCGCGACGTTCTATCGCGACAACTGCGGCTACTCGGCAATGATGGTCACGCGCCCGCAGACGGTCGGCTATGCGCTCGCCGATTCGCCGTCCGGGCAGGCTGCGTGGATGTACGACAAGATCTCGCAGTGGACGTACAGCGGCGGCGTGCCGGAACGCTCGATTCCGCGCGACGAGATTCTCGACGACATCTCGTTGTACTGGCTGACCAACACCGCGACGTCCTCCGCGCAGATCTACTGGGAGGATCACTCGAACAACTTCAACGCGGTGGACATCTCGCTGCCGGCGGCAATCACGGTGTTCCCCGGCGAGATCTACCAGACGCCGCGCAGCTGGGCCGAGCGCAGCTATCACAACCTGATCTACTTCAACGAAGTCGACAAGGGCGGGCATTTCGCGGCATGGGAAGAGCCGGAACTGTTTGCTCGCGAGGTGCGTGCCGGGTTCCGGCCGTTGCGGCGCGCGTAAGCGAGGGAGGACGGGCGAACGCGGGCCGGCGCAGTCATGCGGCTCGCGTTTGCTTCTGTTTGATAGCGAAAACGGCGGTGACTTCCTTTCCGTCTGCAGAAGCAACACGCGCTTCCGCCCACGATTGAATGACATATCGATGGAATACGCGGCTCCCGATCGAAACATTCCGTCGTAATCGTATGATTTCAAAGCGATTTTGATGGAAATCAAAAATATGTCGCATGAATGATCTGATGGTTTGAAACCCTCAATACAATGATTCGCGACCGCACATGCGTGCGGACCGATCGTCCTGTGTATTGGCTCGCGGCAGAAAGGCCAATCGGCCTTTAACAGTTTCGCCCGGTGAAAAAATACGACCCGAGGTTTCGCGATGACGAATGACGACGTGCGCGAGTCGCGCATGCCTTGCAATGGCGTGCGGCCGCTTGAAGGTCGAAGAGGCGTCGTCGTCGGATTGGCGAACGAGCAGAGCATCGCCTGGGGATGTGCGCGCGCATTTCATGCAGCAGGTGCCGAGCTGGCCGTGACCTGGCAATCCGATCGCGCGTTGCCCTACGTCGAGCCGCTGCTGGAACAGCTGAAGCCGGCGATTGCGATGCCCGTCGACGTGAGCGGGGCCGACCCGATGCGCGCGCTGTTCGACACGATCGGCGAGAAGTGGGGCGGCCTCGATTTCCTGCTGCATGCCGTTGCCTATGCCCCCAGGGCCGATCTGCACGGGCGGGTCGTCGACAGTTCGCCGGAAGGGTTCGCACGTGCGATGGATACCTCCTGCCACTCATTCATCAGGATGGCGAAACTTGCCGAGCCGTTGATGACATCCGGCGGCAGCCTGATGGCGATGACCTACATCGGCGCCGACCAGGTCATCGCGGAGTACGGCGTGATGGGGCCGGTCAAGGCGGCGCTGGAGGCCACCGTTCGCTACCTCGCCGTCGAACTGGGGCCGGCAGGCATCCGCGTGCATGCGGTTTCGCCCGGCGCGCTGCCCACGCGGGCGGCATCCGGGCTGCCGAACTTCGATCACCTGCTCGACGACACCGCCCGGCGTGCGCCGTTGCGCCGGCCGCTCGACATCGACGACGTCGGCGCACTGTGCACCTTTCTCGCCAGCGACGCCGCACGCGCGATGACCGGCGGCATTCACTACATCGACGCGGGGATGCACGTGCTCGGCTGACTCGGCCGACGCGAGGCGGCCGCTCCCGGAATGCGTCGGGATTCACCTTGCCCTTCTGGAGAACAGTGTTATGGATGCTGCCACGCAACTGGCGCGCAGTCATGAGATCGCCGCGGAGATTGTCCACGTCCTGCAAAAGCGCACGCAGCACGCGCTGGAGCAGTACGGGAAACGGTTGGGCGAAGCACTCGACGGCCGCGACCCCTTCGCCACGCCATTCTCGCCGCTGAGCGCATGGCATTACGCGGTCGACGCCGCACAGCGCTCGCTGCTGTTCTGGGACACGCTGCGCGAGCGCGGCACGCAATACGTCGAGCGCACGGCCCAGGGGCTCAAGCCGGTGCTTCATTTCGACTACGACGTCGTGCTCGACGGCAGGCAGTTCGCCCGGCCCGTCAATTACGCGCTCGTTCACATCCAGCCGCCGGACGGCGTGATCGTCGATGCCGCCAAGCGGCCTTACCTGATCATCGATCCGCGCGCGGGGCACGGCCCCGGTATCGGCGGCTTCAAGGACGATTCGCAGGTCGGCGTGGCGTTGCGCGCGGGGCATCCCGTGTATTTCGTCGTGTTCTTCCAGGAGCCCGAGCCCGGCCAGACGTTGCTCGACGTGTGCGCGGCGGAACAGGCATTCGTCCGGAAAGTGCGGGAACTGCATCCGGACAGCCTCAAGCCGGCCATCGTCGGCAACTGCCAGGGCGGCTGGGCAGCGATGATGCTCGCGAGCTCGTCGGCGGACGATACGGGCCCGATCGTCATCAACGGCGCGCCGATGTCGTACTGGAGCGGGGCGTGGAGCGACGGGCCCGGCGACAATCCGATGCGCTATGCCGGCGGCTTGCTCGGCGGCACCTGGCTCGCATCGTTCGCGTCGGACCTGGGCAACGGCAAGTTCGACGGCGCGTATCTCGTGCAGAACTTCGAGAACCTGAACCCGGCGAATACGTTGTGGGACAAGTATTACCACGTGTACGACAACATCGACACCGAGCCGCCGCGCTTCCTCGAGTTCGAGCGCTGGTGGGGCGGCTACTACCTGATGAACCGCGAAGAGATCGAGTGGATCACGCGCAACCTGTTCATCGGCAACAAGCTCTGGTCCGGCGAGGTGCGGGACGGGGCGGGCAAGGCGTTCGACCTGCGCGAGATCCGCTCGCCGATCATCCTGTTCGCGTCGATGGGCGACAACATCACGCCGCCGCAGCAGGCGTTCAACTGGGTCGCGGACATCTACGGCAGCACGGAGGAGATCAAGTCGCGCGGGCAGGTCATCATCGGGTTGATGGAAGCGGATGTCGGGCATCTCGGCATCTTCGTGTCGGGCAAGGTCGCGAAGAAGGAGCACGCACAGATCGTCAGCGTGCTGGATGCTGTCGAAACGCTGCCGCCCGGGCTTTATGCGATGTCGATCGAGGAGGTGAAAGGCGCCGACGGGAAGGTTGCTTACGACGTCACGTTCGCCGAGCACCGTCTCGAAGAGATCGCGCAATACTTCAACCGCTTCGGGCGCAAGGACGAACATGCGTTCGAGGCCGTCGCCGAGCTGTCCGAATTCACGCAGCGCGCCTATGAACTGTTCATGCAGCCGTTCGTGCAGCAGGCATCGAACGAGAACACGGCACGGCTGTTGCGCGATTTTCATCCGCTGCGCGTTCAGCGCTGGGCGGTTTCGGACCTGAATCCCTGGCTGCGCTGGCTGAAGCCGGCCGCCGATACGGCCAGGGCCCACCGCCAGCCGGCCGACGATATCGAGCCGTGGCGCGAACTCGAACGCCGCGGCTCGGACATCGTCAGCGCATCGCTCGACTATTTCCGCGCGATGCGCGATGCAAGCATCGAGTCGCTGTTCTTCACGCTGTACACCCAGCCGTTCATGCTTCATTTCGCCGAGCAGTATTGCGAGCGTCATGCCGCGTCGCCCGTGGCGAAGGATCCGCGCGACCTGCCGTTCGTGAAGGAGGCGCTCGCGTCGGTCGACCGGGGCGGCTACACCGAAGCGGTGGCGCGCGCGGCGTTTCTGCTCGAGCGCAGCGGCGAACCGTTTCCGCTGGCGCGGCTCGCGACCGAGCGTGAACTCGCCGAAACCTACACCGAGTACCTGCCGGACCTCCCGCACGACCAGTGGCGGCGCATCTATGGCGAGCAGGAAATCATCGCGACTTACGCGCCGCAACAGGCCGTCGCCACGCTGCCGGCACTGCTTGCCCGGCCGGAGGACCGCCAGCGGCTGCTGACGTTGCTGGACAAGCTGCTGGGCGATCCGCGCGTGCAAAGCGCATCGGTGAGCGAGCAACAGTGGGCGGCCCTGCAACGCATCCGCGCGGTGCTGGGCGCGCCACCCGCGCAGCGGCCGGCGAAGGGGCCAGTGGCGGCCCTCGATCGTGTGCAGTGACGGACAGCAAGGAACCGCGATGGAAACCAGACACGAGAAATATCACCGCCTCATCGAACACTGCCGGACGCTGGCGCCGATGCCGACGGCCGTTGCGCATCCGTGCGATCGAAGCTCGCTCGAGGGGGCGCTGGAGGCGGCGCGCCAGGGGCTGATCGAGCCGATCCTGGTCGGCCCGCGTGCACGTATCGAAACGACCGCCGCGGAATGCGGGCTGTCGATCAGCGATCACGAGATCGTCGATGCGCCGTACAGCGAAGCGTCGGCCGCCGCGGCGGTGCGACTGGTACGCGACGGCCGGGCGTCCGCGCTGATGAAGGGCAGCCTGCACACCGACGAACTCATGGCCGAAGTGGTGCGGCACGATACCGGATTGCGCACGGGCCGGCGCATCAGCCATTGCTTCGTCATGGACGTGCCCGCGCATGCCGATCCGCTGATCGTGACCGACGCGGCGATCAATATCGCGCCGACGCTCGAGGAAAAGGTCGACATCCTGCAGAACGCGATCGATCTTGCGCATGCGCTGGCGTTTCCGCAGGTCTACGTGGCGATCCTGTCGGCCATGGAGACGGTCAACCCGAAAGTGCCGTCGACGCTCGACGCCGCCGCACTGTGCAAGATGGTGGACCGGCGGCAGATTACCGGCGCGCTCGTCGACGGCCCCCTTGCGCTCGACAACGCGATCGATCCCGAGGCCGCGCGCATCAAGCAGATCGATTCGCCGGTGGCCGGGCATGCGAACGTGCTGATGGTGCCGGACCTCGAAGCGGGCAACATGCTCGCCAAGAGCCTGTCGTTCCTGGCCGGCGCGGACGCGGCGGGGATCGTGCTCGGCGCGCGCGTGCCGGTCATCCTGACGAGTCGTGCCGATTCGTTGATCGCCCGGCTGGCGTCATGCGCGGTCGCGATGCTCGTCGCGAACGCGCAGCGCGAAGCGGCCACGCGCGAGGTGACGCCATGGCAGACGTGATTCTGGTGTTGAATGCCGGCTCGTCGAGCATCAAGTTTTCCGCATTCGACGTGCAGGGGGACACGCTCGGGCTGATCGTGCACGGTGAGGTCGACGGCCTGTATACGGCCACCGCGCACTTCAGCGCCGTCGACCATCACGCGGAACGTCACGAGCGGCAATGGGCCGGCGGCGATACGTTCGGCCATCGCGAAGGGCTCGAGCAGATCGCCGCGTTCCTGGAGGATCACCGGGAAGGGCACCGTCTCGCGGCGGTGGGCCATCGCGTCGTGCACGGTGGGCAACGCTTCAGCGGCCCGGTGCGCGTCACGCACGAGATCGTGGCCGAACTGGAAAAGCTCACCCCGCTCGCGCCGTTGCATCAACCGCACAACCTCACGCCGATTCGCATCCTCGAAGCGGTGCAGCCCGGTATCGAGCAGGTGGCCTGCTTCGACACGGCGTTCCACTGCACGCAGCCCGCGGTGGCCCAGGCGTTCGCGCTGCCCGCGTCGATCACCGCCCGGGGCGTGCGCCGCTACGGTTTCCACGGGCTCTCGTACGAGTACATCGCGAGCGTGCTGCCCGACGTCGCGCCGCAGGCGGCGCGCGGGCGCACGGTCGTCGCCCACCTCGGCAACGGCGCGAGCATGTGTGCGCTCGTTGCAGGCAAGAGCGTCGCGAGCACGATGGGGTTCACGGCGGTCGACGGGCTGCCGATGGGCACGCGTTGCGGCACCCTGGATCCGGGCGTCGTGCTCTTCCTGATGGAAGAACTCGGGATGGACGTGCGCGCCGTCGAGGATCTGCTCTATCGGCGCTCCGGGTTGCTCGGGGTTTCCGGCATGTCGAGCGACATGCGGACTTTGCTCGCGAGCGACGACCCGCACGCGCGCTTCGCGATCGAGCTGTACATCTACCGCATATCGCGCGAACTCGGTTCGCTCGCCGCCGCCATGGAGGGCCTCGACGCCGTCGTCTTCACCGCGGGGATCGGCGAGCACGCGGCGGCGATTCGCGAAGGGGTGATGCGCCGTGCGGCGTGGCTCGGCGTCGAGATCGATGTCGAAGCGAACCAGGCCGGCGGGCCGTTGATCGCGACGGCGTCGAGCCGCGTACCGGCGTGGGTGATCCCGACCAACGAAGAACTGATGATCGCGCACCATACGCGCCGGCTGATCCGTTGACGGACGGACGAACGAAGAAAGGAGCCGTCATGGCCGAACTGTTGCTGGTCAATGTCGAGGAACACGCTCGCGACGACGAGGTCGGCGCGTTCCTGAGTCAGTACGGATTCCCGCTGTTCGATTCGATCGAGCGCGTGCCGGCGGGAATTGGCAACCCGATCGCGCTGCTCAGGTTCAGCACGCTGTCGTCGGTGGCGCTCTACACGCTGCGCGCGCGGATCGACCACATATCGTGGCGGGGCCGGTCGATTCGTGCGCATATCCTGCCGGACCGGAAGGACTGAACGGCTTCGTGCGTCAGCGTGGAGCGGGCGGTGATGCGGGTCGGGGCCCCGCCAATGCGCGTCTCCAGCCCGATTTTTGAATCGCCGTGTGTCGTGTTCGCACTCAGATACGTTGGGATACAAAGCCTCCGCAGGGCTCGGGTATAAATCCGGTGAAGCGATTCACACGGCGGCGCGGTGCCAAGCGCCGCCGCTGCGAACGGTGATATCCGTCTGCCCGCACGTGCCGCGGGCTCCTTCCTTAGCGATCGACAATGGAGAACGAGTCATGCCCGATACCGTGAACACCCGCCGCCGCCTGATCCTGGGTACGACGCTGGCGAGCCTGAGCCTCGCCGACCTCGGCTTCAGCGCCCTGGCGCATGCGCAGTCGGCGCCCGATGCACCTTCTGCGAAGCGCGCGGCCGGCGCCGCGTCGCTGGGTGCGATCCATCAGATCGACGCGGGCGTGCTCAACGTCGGGTATGCGGACCTCGGGCCGAAGAAAGGCCCCGTCGTGTTCCTGCTGCACGGCTGGCCGTACGACATCTACAGCTACGCGGAAGTCGCGCCGCTGCTCGTCGCGGCCGGCTATCGCGTGATCGTGCCGTACCTGCGCGGCTACGGGTCGACGACGTTCCGCTCGGCCGACACGGTGCGCAACGGCCAGCAGGCCGTGACGGCCGTCGACATCATCGCGCTGATGGATGCACTGAAGATCGACCGCGCGGTGTTCGGCGGCTACGACTGGGGGGCGCGCACGGCCGACATCATCGCGGCGCTGTGGCCGCAGCGCGTGAATGCGCTGGTGTCGGTGAGCGGCTACCTGATCGGCAGCCAGGCGGCGAACGCCAAGCCGCTGCCGCCGCAGGCCGAGTTCCAGTGGTGGTATCAGTTCTACTTCACGACCGAGCGTGGCGTGCTGGGCTACACGGCGAACCGCGATGCGTTCAACAAGCTGATCTGGCAGCTCGCGTCGCCGAAGTGGCAGTTCTCCGACGAAACCTATGCACGCTCGGCCGCGTCGTTCCAGAATCCCGATCACGTGGCCATCGTGATCCACAACTATCGCTGGCGCCTCGGGCTCGCGAAGGGCGAGGCGCAATACGACGACATCGAGCGGCGTCTCGCCGCCGGGCCCGCGATCACGGTGCCGACGATCACGATGGAAGGCGACGCGAACGGTGCGCCGCATCCGGAACCGGCCGCATACGCGAAGAAGTTCACGGGCAAGTACCAGCACCGGACGATCACCGGCGGCATCGGCCACAACCTGCCGCAGGAAGCGCCGCAGGCGTTCGCGGACGCGATCCTGCAAGTGGAGCACCTGTGATGCGGGCTCGCGTGGATGTGATACATCGCGGCGCGCGCCGTGCGCTGGTCGCGGGCGTGCTGCTGGCCGGCGCGTGGTCGGCGAGCGGGCCGGCCGCGTTCGCGGAGCAGCCGAAGCCGGCCGCCGCCGCGTCGCCGATCTACGGCGTGACGATCCCGCCCGGCTACCGGAAGTGGGAAATGGTGGCGCCGGCCGAGGAAGCCGCACCGCTCGACGAACTGCGCGTGGTGCTCGGCAACCCCGTCGCGATGCGCGCGCTCGAAAAGGCGACGCTGCCGTTCCCGGACGGCACGATCCTCGTGAAGCTCGCGTACAAGCGCAAGCAGTCCGACGAGTTCCCGTCGGCGACGGTGCCGGGCCAGGCGACGACCGTGCAGGTGATGGTGAAGGACTCGCGCCGCTATGCGTCGACGGGCGGCTGGGGTTTCGGGCGTTTCATCAACGGCGTGCCGGCCGATATCGGCCAGCATCAGACGTGCTTTGCGTGCCACCAGGCGCGTGTGAAGAACCACGACTACGTGTTCACGCGGCTCGCGCCGTGACGGGTGCGGTTTGACGGGTTTGACGGGTTCGACGGAAAGGCGTGCCGCGCGTGGCACGCCTTTTTTCATGGCGGGTGCGCTTCGGGGGAACACTTCGGCGGACAGGGCCGTGAACGATGCGGTAGCCGGGTGTGTATCGCACTGTATCTGCGGCCGCTCCTGAAAAACTGGCATGCAGAAAGCACCGGTTCTGGAAACATGGCAGATACGTGCGCGGGTTCTACTGTCGACATGCAGGAAACGTTCGATGCCAGACGATCTGGATCGGATGCCGAATGATCGACCGACCACCTTCCTTCAAGGAGAACCTTCATGAAAGCCGCTCGAATCCTCGCCGTTGCCGTGCTCGCCGCTGCTCCCGCATTGTCGTTCGCCGATACCGGCCACGCCCTGACGCGCGCCGACGTACGCGCCGAACTCGTCCGCCTCGAACAGGCCGGCTACGATCCGGCCCGCAGCGAGCCGCACTACCCGGATGACATCACTGCCGCGCTGCAGGTGGTCGCGCGTTCCGACCAGAACGGCCCGTCGAAGTCGCAAGGCGACAACGTGGCCGATGCGTCGACGCCCGCCAGCCATCGTGGCGAGGCACAAGGGCGCACCGCGCAGAACGGCGCCGGTGACCTGTACGCGCATTCGTGATCCGGGGCCGCGCCTGGCGCATGGAGGCGCGACCGCCAATGCAGCACTTCATTTGAACAACACAACAGAGCAAGGAGCATGACGATGGCCGGTTTGATGAAACGCGTTCTGGTGTCCGCCGTGGTGATCGGCGGACTGTTCGGTGCAGTCGCGGCGCAGGCTGCGCCGAAGGACGACCTGAAGGGCACCAACGTCGTGCTCGTGCACGGCGCGTTCGCCGACGGGTCGAGCTGGAACCGCGTGATTCCGCTGCTCGAGGCGCGCGGACTGCACGTGGTGTCGGTGCAGAATCCGTTGAGCTCGCTCGCCGACGACGCGGCCGCGACGAAGCGCACGATCGACGAGCAGAAGGGGCCGGTCGTGCTGGTCGGCCATTCGTGGGCCGGCGTCGTGATCAGCGATGCGGGCAACAACGACAAGGTGAAGTCGCTCGTGTACGTCGCCGCGTTCGCGCCCGACAACGGCCAGTCGATCGCCGACGTCACGCAGGGGCTGCCGGCGCCCGCGTGGGCCGGTGAGCTGCGCAAGGACGCGGGCGGTTTCGCCACGCTGTCGGACAAGGCGATCGCGCAGGATTTCGCGCCGGACCTGCCGCCCGCGCAGCAGCGCATCGTCGCGGCGACCCAGGGGCCGTGGTATGGCGGTTGCATCTCGGAGAAGGTCGCGCAGGCCGCATGGCATGCGAAGCCGTCGACGTTCGTCATCGCGACGCAGGACAAGATGATCGCCCCGAAGCTGCAGGAAGCGATGGCGAAGCGGATCGGCGCGACGGTCACGCGCGTGAACGGCAGCCATGTCGCGATGCTGAGCCAGCCGAAGGCCGTGGCCGACGCGATCATCGCGGCCGCCGAACGCGCGAAGCAGGATACGCAGTGAGTGAACGCGGCGCCGCGCTTTCGGATCGTCGAAGCAGTGCGGTGCCGTCAGTGATTGTGATGCCCTTCCACAAGGAGAAGTCATGACGCAGCTTTGGCAACTGCCGGCAACCGAACTCGCGAAACGCGTGCGGCATCGTGACGTGTCCGCACGCGAAGTGGCCGACGCGGTGCTCGATCGTCTCGACACGGTGAATCCGGCGATCAACGCGGTGATCGAACACCGGCCCGACGACGTACGGCGGCAGGCGGATGAAATCGATCGCGCGATCGCGTGCGGCGACGATCCGGGGCCGCTCGCGGGCGTGCCGGTCACCGTGAAGATCAACATCGACCAGGCGGACTTCGCGACGACCAACGGCACGCGCCTGCAGGAGAACCTGATCGCGCGCGCCGACAGCCCGGTGGTCGGCAACCTCCGAAAGGCCGGCGCGATCCTGCTCGGCCGCACCAACTCGCCGACGTTCGCGTTGCGCTGGTTCACGTCGAATCTCGTGCATGGCCACACGCGCAATCCGCGCAATCCGTCGCTGACGCCGGGCGGATCGAGCGGCGGCGCGGCAGCGGCCGTGGCCGCCGGAATCGGTCCGCTTGCCGTCGGCACCGACATCGGCGGCTCGGTGCGCTACCCGGCCTATGCCTGCGGCGTGCACGGCATCCGGCCGTCGCTCGGACGCGTGCCGGCGTTCAATGCCTCGTCGCCCGAACGTGCGATCGGCGCGCAACTGATGTCGACGGCGGGGCCGATTGCACGCACGATCGACGATCTCGCGCTCGCGCTGCGTGCGTTCGCCGTGCCGGACCCGCGCGATCCGTGGCACGTGGCGGTGCCGTTCGACGGGCGCGAAGTGCCGAAGCGCGCGGCGCTGTGCGTGCGGCCGGGCGGCCTGCAGGTCGTGCCCGAGGTCGAGGCCGCGTTGCGCGATGCCGCGCGACGGCTTGTCGATGCCGGCTGGACCGTCGACGAAATCGACGACACGCCGCCGATGCGCGAGGCTGCCCTGTTGCAGGAGCAGCTCTGGCTCGGCGACGGTTTCGATGCGCTGGCGAACGCGGTGGCCGGCGACGGCGATCCGGGCGCGGCTGCCGTGGTCGAGACCGTGCGCGGCAAGGTGCGCGATCTGCCGGCCGACGTGATCAGCCGCGCGCTCGTCCGGCGCACGACGCTGACGCGGCAGTGGCGGCTGTTTCTCGACGAGTATGCGGTCGTGCTGTTGCCGGTGTCGTCGGAGCTGCCGTTTCCGGACGATCTCGACCGGCAGGGGCAGGACGGATTCGATCGCGTGTGGGAGGCGCAGCTCACGTTGCGCGCGCTGCCGGCGATGGGGCTGCCGGGGCTGGCCGTGACGACGGCGCTCGTGAATGGCGTGCCGGTCGGTGTGCAGGTGGTCGCCGCGCATCATCGCGAGGATCTGTGCCTGCTCGCGGGGCGCGATATCGAAGCGCGCGGCGAGCCGGTCGAGCCGGTCGACCCGGTGAAGTGACCGGTTGACGGACAGGCGAATGCATCGGCGATGCCCATCGGGCGTCGTGCCGATGCATTCCGCAGCCAGCCGGATTTCGTGAGTCGTCCAGGCATGCGCGCCCGCGCATGCGCTCCATTTCGGATTCCGTTACGACGCGCCCCACGCCGCGTTGATCGCCTCCCGCAATTCCTTTCAAAGTCCTTCGATGCGCGACATCGAACGGTCACCATTCCACCTGTCCTGCTCGCCAGCGCCCCCGCGCGGATAGCGCGCGTCTGCTATTGCATTCCCCGTGCCGCTGATTAGGAAATGAATTTTTATTGGTTCTGCTTGCCCGGCCGCGCTCGCATAGTGGTGCTGACGGCTATAGACAGCACGCAAGCTGCAACGGCCGCTTTCCCGGTGTTTTTTGATCATACGAATCAACGAAAACAAGGAAGTGTCATGACGGTTGCATTGGAAGAACGAACCGCTGCGCAACAGGCGCTCGAAGACGCGCGCGCAGCCGCGGCAGCGGCCGGCACGCCTTACGCGGGCGGCGTCGCGCCGGAAGTGGCGTGGGCGCTGTTCTCGTCCGGCGATGCATTGCTGGTGGACGTGCGCACCGCCGAGGAGCGGAAATTCGTCGGCCACGTGCCGGAATCGCTGCATGTGCCGTGGGCGACGGGCACGAGCCTGACGCGCAATCCGCGCTTCGTGCGCGAGCTGGAAGCGAAGACCGGCAAGGACGCCGTCGTGCTGCTGCTGTGCCGCAGCGGCAACCGGTCCGCGCAGGCGGCGGAAGCCGCGGCTAAGGGCGGCTTCACGCAGGTATTCAACGTGCTCGAAGGGTTCGAGGGCGACCTCGACGAACGGCAGCATCGCGGCGGCAGCAACGGCTGGCGCTTTCGCGGCCTGCCGTGGGCGCAGGACTGATTCACGGCCGTTACAGGGAGAAAGCAGCATGGCCGCATTCGACATCGACGACATCGTTCAATCGCTGCAAAGCGTGCGCCGCGCGTGGCGCGAGAAGCAGCGGCGCTCGCTCGAACCGGGCGGGCGCGACCTGCCGGCGCGCGAGGCGCTCGCGCAGATCATCGGCGCGCTGAAGGGCGTGCTGTTCCCGATGCGGCTCGGGCCGCCCGACCTGCGCCAGGAGAGCGAGAACTTTCACGTGGCCCATGCGCTCGATGCGGCGCTGAACGCGTTGCTCGCGCAGGTGAAGCTGGAATTGCGCTACGCGGCGCGGCAGCGCAATGCCGACGGGCCGGTCGACAACGTCGATGACGTCGCGTCGACGGCCGTGCAGGCATTCGCCGTGCGCCTGCCCGAGATCCGCCGGCTGCTCGACAGCGACGTGCTGGCCGCATTCCACGGCGATCCGGCGGCCGGCAGCGTCGACGAGGTGCTGCTGTGCTACCCGGGCATCCTCGCGATGATCCACCACCGGCTCGCGCACGAGCTGTACGGGCTCGGCCTGCCGCTGCTCGCGCGGATCATCGCCGAGCAGGCGCACGCGGAGACGGGCATCGACATTCATCCGGGCGCGCGCATCGGCGCGGGCTTCTTCATCGACCATGGCACCGGCGTCGTGATCGGCGAGACGGCAATCATCGGCGAGCGCGTGCGCGTCTACCAGGCCGTCACGCTCGGCGCGAAGCGCTTTCCGCGCGATGCGGCCGGCCATCTGGAGAAGGGGCTCGCACGCCATCCGATCGTCGAGGACGACGTGGTGATCTATGCAGGCGCAACGATCCTCGGCCGCGTGACGATCGGGCGCGGCGCGGTGATCGGCGGCAACGTGTGGCTCACGCAGGACGTGCCGGCCGGCGCGAACATCACGCAGGCCGTGCTGCGCAGCGAAGCGAACGTCGCGCCGCGCGCGGCGGCGTCCGTCGCATAGGGGGCGTGATGAGCGACCTCATCCATCACTTCGGCGCCACCGTGCGCAAGCTGCGCGAAGCGCGCACGTGGTCGCAGGAGCAGCTTGCCGAGCATGCGGGGCTGAACCGTTCGTATGTCGGCGAGATCGAGCGCGGCGAGGCGATCGCGTCGATCGTCACGGCCGACAAGATCGCGCGCGCATTCGACGTGTCGATCTCGACGCTGCTGCCGGGCGCATACGTCACCTGAGGCCGCTTCGTTTCTTTCCTTTTCCTTTTCGGTTGCACGCGACATGACGGCTATAGCATGTTGAGCCGGCAGGTGCGTGCTTCCGATAATCACCGAGCGTCATAAGCAATCCCGTTTTTCATCTTAAGAACCCGGAGCCACACATGTCGACCGTTGCAAGCGGCACGGCCGCGCTGAGCGATCACGCCGCCCGCCAACTAGCGAACGCTACCAAGACCGTCCCCCAGCTTTCCACGATCACGCCGCGCTGGCTGACCCACCTGCTGCAATGGGTACCGGTCGAGGCCGGCATCTATCGCCTGAACCAGGTGAAGAACCCGGAAGCCGTGCGCGCCGCGTGCACGCAGCTCGAGGACGAAAGCGTGCTGCCGCAGACCTTCGTGCCGTACGAGGAACAGCCGCGCGAATACTTCCTGAATGCGGTGAGCACGGTGCTCGACGTGCATACGCGGATCTCCGATCTTTACAGCAGTCCTCATGACCAGATCAAGGAACAGCTGCGCCTGACGATCGAGACGATCAAGGAGCTGCAGGAAAGCCAACTGATCAACAACCCCGACTACGGGCTGCTCGCGAACGTGACCGACGAGCAGCGGATCTTCCCGCTGACGGGCGCGCCGACGCCGGACGATCTCGACGAGCTGCTGACCAAGGTGTGGAAGGAGCCCGCGTTCTTCCTCACGCACCCGCTCGCGATCGCCGCGTTCGGCCGCGAATGCACGCGGCGCGGCGTGCCGCCGCCGACGGTCAGCCTGTTCGGCTCGCAGTTCCTCACGTGGCGCGGCATTCCGCTGATCCCGTCGGACAAGGTGCCGGTCGCGGACGGCAAGACCAAGATCCTGCTGCTGCGCGTCGGCGACAAGCGGCAAGGTGTGGTCGGCCTCTATCAGCCGGGTGTCGCGGGCGAGCAGGGCCCGGGCCTGTCGGTGCGCTTCATGGGGATCAACAACCAGGCGATCGCGTCGTACCTGATCTCGCTGTATTGCTCGCTCGCGGTCCATTCGCCGGATGCGCTGGCTGTCCTCGATGACGTCGAAATCGCCAAGTTCCATGACTATCCCGACACCTACCGTTAATCCCGGCCTGGCCGGCGGCGACGCGCACGCGCTGCCGCACGCGCCGCTGCCGGCCGGCTTGCCCGATCCCGCGACGCTTGCGCGGCTCGCGTCCGAGTTCTTCTCGACGCCGCCCGGGCAGGCCACCGCGCCCGGGCTGTCGGCGGGCAGCGGCGCGGTC